>JBQCFV010000465.1:0-5320 GCA_051958695.1 Chitinophaga sp.
CCTGCGCATACCGTTTTCTCCCTCGAATTTAACGACGGCTCCATGCTGGCCGTTACCGACTGGCAGAAAAAAGCCCGGCTCACGCCCGACCCGGAACCCGTGCACGTGCCGGACGCCCTGTCAAAAGAATTTTCCCCCGCCTATCTCAAAAAGCTGCTGGACGGCTCCCGCGCGGGCATCAAAAAATTACTCATCGACCAGCACAAAATACGCGGCATCGGCAACGCATATGCCGATGAAATTCTGTACGAAGCGCGCATCTCGCCCTTTTCGCTCGCGGGAAAGATCCCGCCGGAAGCCGTCGCCAGGCTGGCGCGGGCCATCAAAAAAGTGCTGAAAGACGCGGTGAAGACCATCAGCAAAGATCACCCCGGCATTATCGCGGGCGAAGTGCGCGACTTTATGAAAGTGCACAAGCACGGGAAAGAAAAAAGCCCCGGCGGCAAGAAGATCGAGCATACAGAAATAGGCGGGCGCACGACTTATTACACGAGCGAACAAACAGAATACAAATAAAAATGCTGACCATGAAAAAAACCATCGAACAACCCGACCCGGAAAAAACACCGGATAACAAACCCGGCACAAAACCCTCGTCCACCGGCGATAACATCAAAAAAGACAATCCGGACGGAACGGACGAAGCGCGCGGCCTCACGAAAGAACAGCTGCCCGACAGCACCAACACGTCCACCGGCGTGCCCGGCACGGGCCAGCGGCAGGATTCGAACTGAGGCAACCGTAAGTATCCCGGTATCGTTATATTTGAAACGTAAATACCGGGAATTATGAAAGAAGAATACAAGCCGCTGCCCCTCGTGAAAAACGAAGGCATTCATCATTTTGAGCTGACGGTGGACGGGCATACCGCGTTCATCGACTACAAGGAAAGCGGCAAAAAGATCTGGCTGATACATACCGAAGCGCCGGCCGAGCTGGAAGGAAAAGGCGTCGCCACCGCGCTGGTGGAAAAAACGCTGGTTTATCTCGAGGAGAACCAATACACGCTGGTGCCTTTATGCCCGCTTGTACATGCTTACCTCAAACGCCACCCTGAATGGCAGCGTTTGCTTGATCCTTCGGTGAAACCGTTTTAGCTGAACATGAAACGGCCTGCATCGGACGGCGGGATCCTCCATTGAAGCCATTTTAGCACCAGTGCGCAAAAACGCTGGCAAACGCTCCAAAAAAAACGTTCCCGCCACGAAGGCGGGAACGCACACACGGGATAATCTGCTGCAGTCTTACTGCATCCAGTACACTTTAACGGACACCTGGTCGGTAGGCGTTTTACCGCCGCTGGCTTTTTGCCAGTTTTCGTGATTATTTACATTTTCATCATCGGGGTAAGGCATGCGGTTGATGCTCAGCGTCGGCAGCGCGGGATCGCGCGGCGTAAGCTGCGTTCTGCGTGCGATGGCCCAGGCTTCCCAGGGCTGCATCATGGTGGCCAGCCAGGCCTGCGTCGCTATCTTCTTTAACGCGTCCGCATCGTTCGCGCCGTTATACGCCACCTTGGGGTTGGTGAGCATCGCCGTCATCTGCGCGGGCGTGGGCGCGGTGGGTTTGGTCGTCCATACGGTGGACAGCTCGGTATAAGCGTACCAGAAATCCACGGACGAGCGGATGCCGGTTTCGTATTCCGTTTTTGCTTTTGCAATGTCCTTTGATACGCCCATGCCGCGCTGGTAGATCTCTGCGAGCAGGAAGTGAACGTCTGCTTCGGTGATTACGAGTATGGGATAGAACAGCCTGTCGTAAGCGATCCAGAAGTTAAACGCGGCAAATTTATTGGAAGGATCGGTACCGATGGGTTTGCGGGCGGTAAGATCGCCCATATAAGGCGTGCCGCCTTCCGTCTGCGAGCCGTCCTGCGGCTGCGGCACCCAAAGGTCTGCGTCGTTCGTCTGGAAAAACACGTAGCACCGCGGGTCGAAGATACCGGAGCCGTCGGTAGCATTATTGGAAGACATCTGGTTCCACACGTTGCTGCTCATCCGCATATTGGAAATGGATAGCTCGCGGTAGGAATTCCATTTGCTGTCCAGCGATGCCCTGATAGTAGACGCCGGCGCCACGAGATGGGGCCAGAAGCCGAAATTGTTCTTTTGCAGGCTACCAGGCTGCTGGTTGTCAGGCAGCGGTTTGTTGCCATTGATAATATCCGTGATGATCGCGGAGGCCAGTGCATTCTCCTTGTTATACAATCTCACCGCATAGCGCAGGCGCAGCGCATTGCCGAATTTTTTCCACGCCAGCACGTCTCCGCCGAGATAACTTTCAGACGCGCCGATGCTCACCTGCGAAGCATCGTCGGAAAGCCCGTCCGCCGCTTCTTTCAGATCGTCCAGCACGCTTTTGTACACATCCGGCGCGGCATCGTAGGCGGGACGAAAGTTTTCGCTCCCTTCTTTTGCCATCGATGCCTGGCTGTACGGAATATCGCCGTAATAATCCAGCATGCGCAGCGTTTTGGAGGCCAGCAGGATCGTCGCCATATATTTCACGTTGTTGAACGATGCCGGATCGGACTGCTCACCGATCTTTTGCAGCAGTGCGCGGTATGTTACCAGGTCGGGATAATACTGGCTCCAGTAAGTGCCCGCATAGTTGATGAACGGGGTCGCAATGTTCTGAAAGGCCTGCTGGTTGGCGGTGGGATATAATACGCCCACATTCAGCACATCATCTCCATATTTCCCGAGGGAAGAGACCATTCCGTTGAACAGGCCGGGTATCGTAGCGGTACCTTCGCCGGCGTCTTTATACGGCTGGTTCAGTTCCTCAAAATCTTTCCTGCACGATACGGAGCTGAGCAAAGCGCCGCAAACGAGGGAAACGAATAATATGTTTGGTATGATTTTCATTGTCGGTCGTTTTAAATTTTAGAGTGCGGCTTTTACAGTAAACCCAAATGAGCGGATGCGCGGCATGGACGAGTATTCGATGCCCTGCATGTTGCCGATGCCGTTCACGCCTTCGGGATTCAGTCCTTTTGGTATCGTGGTGAAGATGTAGAACAGGTCGCGGCCGATCAGCGACAGGCTCAGGTCCTGGAAGATCTTCGTTTTGCGCACCAGGTTCTGCGGCAGCTGGTAGGTAAGCGCCACTTCACGCAGCTTCATCCAGGTGTTCTCGAATACGGATGCCGAGCGCGGTACGCCGATATGGTTCCAGGACGTATAGGTGCCGAGATATTTCCAATGGTAGCTCACCACGTCCGTATTCGGCTTGCCGTCTTCGAACACGCCGTCGAAGATCACGCCGGTATTGGCCGTGGTACCGTCCGGGTATATATAAGGAAGACCGCCGCCGTCCCTTTCTTTCAGCGTTTCTTTTATCAGGCCGTTGCCCATGGCGGCCGCATAGGTGCCGAAATAAGTGTCGCCGCCGAACTTGCCGTCTACCATCGCATACAGGCTGAACGATTTATAGCGGAAAGTATTGGCGATACCGCCGGTAAGGAAGGGCTGCGAATTGCCGATCGGCACTTCACTGCCGGAAAGCACCCATTGCGTGCCGGCAGCATACCGGGTACCGTTCACTTCATAATAAAGCTCTTCGCCGGTTTCCGGGTTTACGGCCCTTCTTACCACTTTCTGACCATTCTTGTACGTGTAGTCTTTCCCGTAGATCGTACCATAGTTCTCACCTACTTTCACGCGTTGCGAAACGCCGCTGCCGCCGAAGTAGGTGCCAAGCAGCAGATCGTCCGTGCCTTCGTCGAGCGACAGTATCTTGTTCTGCGCATGCGCGCCATTGAGCGCGATGCTCCAGCTGAAATTCCGTGTGCTTACCGGTGTAGCGTTGATGATAAACTCGATGCCCTTGTTGCCCAGCTCGCCCCTGTTCAGCTGCACGCTGGACCAGCCGGACGATTGCGGCAGGGGATTCGTGAGTATCTGGTTGAACGTTTTCATAGTGTAAGCCGTCACTTCAAGGTTCAGTCGGTTGTTGAACATACCGAGGCTAAGACCAGCCTCGTACTGGCGGCTTCGTTGCGGTTCGATGCCCGGGAACTTCAGCTGCGAGGGATACGTCTGCGCCGCCTGCCCGTTAAAGTTCGCCGTGCTCAGCAGGTTGAAGATGGAATACGGATCGGTATCGCTGCCCGTTTCCGCGTAGGACAGGCTCAGCTTGCCGAAGCTCAGCCAGGGCATTGCGTCCTGCAGGCCGGTAATGCCGTCGGTGAATACATAGCTGAGGTTCACCGAGGGATAGAAGTAAGCGTTGTTGTTTTCGGCGAGGGTGGACGACCAGTCGTTGCGCCCCGTAACCTGCAGGAACAGGTAGTTTTTATATGACAGGTCGAGGAAGCCGAACGCGGAATTGATCTTTTTGGTAAACCGTATCTCGCTGGCCGGATCGGGCGCATCGGCGCCGTTATCCAGCGCAAAAATAAAAGGCTTGATGAAGTTTCCTTTTGTATGGTTGCTCACCGTATAATCGTTCCGATAATACGATTCCACGCCGCCGGTAAGGCTTGCATTGAAGGATTTGCCCCAGAGATTGTC
This sequence comes from Chitinophaga sp., assembly GCA_051958695.1. Classification (GTDB taxonomy): domain Bacteria; phylum Bacteroidota; class Bacteroidia; order Chitinophagales; family Chitinophagaceae; genus Chitinophaga. The sequence continues at coordinate 4,515 of JBQCFV010000465.1, forward strand.
TTTATGGATCCTCACCATCGCGTTCATGTTGCGGCTGAGGTTCCGGGCCATGGCCTCTCTGTAAGCACCGGTAGTGCCCTGGATATTTTTGGGATATTCCCTGATCTCAGTTCCGTCGGAGGAATTGTCGAGGCTGGCCTGCGCGGTCGCGCTCAGCCAGTCCGTAAAATTGGCCGTCAGCTTTATGCCGCCGATCAGCTGGTTGCGGTTGAAGGTGGTATTGTTCTGGTAAATGTTCCAGTAAGAGTTGGCCATGTAAGAATAATAGGGGTACGGCGGGGCATTGGCGGGAAAGTTGCTTCTTGATGTTACGTCAAGCTGCGAGCCGTCGGCCCTGAAATTGTTCAGCTTTTCCACATCAGACCGGAAGTCTCTCGTAGCCGCGTAGGAAAAACCGGCCATAAACGCACCGGCTCCTACGGGCGGGGTGTTCAGTCTTGTATAGTTTATATAGCTGGCAGTAATGTCAGCGGACAACATTTTGCTGATCTTGATGCTGGAACCCAGGTTGAATGTATTGTTCTTGTAGTTGCTGTTCAGGATGTTCGCTTTGCTGTCGTCTCTCGTATAAGAAAACCTTATGGTCCCGAAATCGCCGCCGCCGGACACGGAAATATTGTGTTGGTTCACATTGCCGTCGGGGAAATAGTCTTTCCAGTTATTGGGCTGGGCGGAATAGGGTCTTTGCACGCCATCGTACCAGAGTATCGGCTGATTGTCAAAGCGCGGGCCCCAGGAAAGGCCGCTGGGAAAAGAAAAGATATTCCATGCCTGCGTGGTATTGGCATACGGCAAAAAACCCCAGG
>JBQCFV010000466.1:0-4681 GCA_051958695.1 Chitinophaga sp.
CGGCATCCGGCATGCTTTTAACGGCCTCGGCCTGTTCCTCCGCAGCGAATCCAACGGGCGTATCCACGCGCTGGCCACTATCGCCGTGACAGGCCTGGCCGCTTGGCTGGACTGCACCACTGTCGAATGGGCTTTGCTCGCCCTCGTGCTCGCGATGGTCTGGATCACTGAAATGCTCAACACTGCCATCGAAAAGATCATGGATTATGTACAGCCGGAGATCCATCCCAAAGTAAAATGGATCAAGGACGTGTCTGCCGGCGCGGTGCTGGTGTCGGCTATTGCGGCGGTCGTTGTGGGAGGGCTGATATTGCTGCCGAAGTTGATGGAGTTGTGATAGAACAAGGTACATTTCACGAAGTATATCCGGCCGGAGCCATGCTTTCGCACGTCAGTATCGTCTGTTTGAAATGAAATGCTTTCCTGCCTCGGAAGGCAAGTCAAAATAGATTTCCTCTCAGCCATCCGTATCGTCTGTTTGAAATGAAATGTTTTCCTGCCTCGAAAGGCAAGTCAAAATAGATTTCCTCAGCCATCCGCATCGTCCGTTTGAAACAGAATGCTTGCCTGCTTTTGACGACATGCCAGGCCGTTTCGAAACGACATACCCAATTTCCGCTCACGATTGTAACCAACTAAAAAGCGGCTGCGCTCATACGAGACAGCCGCTTTTCTATCGATGGTAAAAAAACAATTAGAAGTCAACACCCATCGCGAAGGTCACCAGCGGTTTGCCGCGGAAGAAGCCGGTCATCGGCCAGCCGGCGTCGAGCCGCAGGAAGTAACCCAGCAGGGTAGTGCGCGCGCCAAAACCGTACCCGCCCACGAACGGCCCCAGGAAACCTTCCTTGATCCTCACGACCACGCCTTCAGGGTCGGTGTAAGTGGTGTAGTTGGCGTCTTTGAATGACAGCTTCTGGTTCCAGGCGGTGCCGATATCTACAAAGGTCATCAGCTGGAAGTTACGCAGGAACGCGGAATTGATCGGTTTGTCGATGAACGTGGAGAGCACGGGCAAACGAAGTTCCGTATTCACCAGCATCACGTTGTTGCCGTTCCGGATATTCTGTTTGTAACCGCGCATGTTCACCGCCAGCGTCTGGTAGGCGTAGTTGTCCGGGTTGGGCTGGCGGTTGGTGTAAATATCGGGTTTCAGCAGCCAGTTGTCCACACCGCCGAGGAAGTAGATCAGCTTGCGGCTGCCCCAGGAAAGGTCCGCGGCAAAACGCGTGGCCCAGATGAAGTTCCGGTGGATCTCCACGTAATGCCTTGCATCAATGCCCATGTTGTAAGTGAATTTGCCTTTTGGCGTCACTTCGTTGAACAGCGTGTTGCGGTTGCTTTTGATCTGCGACATGAGGTCGGCGTAGATCTTGTACCGCGTGCCTTTGTAGATATTGATCGCCGGATTCAGCACGTTGTCGTGCACGTATTCCAGCCTTGCCACCACGTTAGTTTCTTTATAGTTCTGCTCTTTCAGCGATATCTGGTCGTTGGCGAGCACCACCATTTCGTCCGTACGCAGGCCGGCGAAGATGCGGTAGCTGCGCACCACGTCGAAGGGATAACGTACTTCCAGCTGGTAAATGTTCGTCTTGTTCTTGACGGGGTAAATATATTCGGCGCCGGTGGTGTCGCGGTAACCTACCTCGCCTTTGTCCACTTTGCGGTAATAGCTGAATTTATAGTCGAAGCGTTTTTTGAGGTACGCAAAGGAGAACAGATACTCGGTACCGTCCAGCGCGAGCGGGATGCGGAACGCGCCGCTGAACTTATAATCCTCCATGAGGTCGCTGATGCCGATGCGCACGAGGCCGTTTACCGGGTCGGTAAGGCGGATGGGCGAGCTCGGGGGCCCCATGTAGGGCTGGTAGCGGTTCATCAGCACCGAGTTGTCCAGCTGGGCAACGAGGTAATCGGACGAGAACTTGAGCTTGTAATTGCTCAGCCTCGCTGTTTTCAGCACCGGCGGCTCTTTTGGCGCGGTGGCGATCATTTCTTCCTGCACGCTGGTATCCGGCGGTTCGTTGCCGAACTCGTTCTGGAAGAAGTTGGGCTGCTGCGCGGCGGTATCTTTCTGGTACACGCTGGGCAGGCCGAGCTTCAGGCTGTCCTCATGCATCTGAGCCGCCCTGAAGCGGGTGGGCCGCGCGCTCACGTTGCGCCTGCGCAGGGTATTGGTGTCTACCTTCAGTTTGTACAGGCGTTTATAATCGCCTACCTGCACTACTTCCGATACCATGCCTTCGTCTCCTGCGATGCGCGATTCCTTGATACCGTACTGGTAGTTGGTAACGGGGAACACGTAGGTGGAATCGTTGGTGATGGCCACGGCCTGCACGGAATCCGGCGCGGTGGAGCCGTATTCGGCAAGCGCGGAATCCAGCTCTTCCTTATCGGGATTGTGCAGGATTTCTGCGCCTACAAAAAACAGGGAGTCCACACCGGCCTTTTCGCTTTTGAAGAAACCGGCGTACCGGTTATTGATGCCGTTGGCGTCGCTCACAAAAGTGAAGTGCGTGGTGTTGTACTGAACGGGCAGGCGGGCGTCGCCGTATTTGAGGTCCGTCAGCTGGGAGATCTGTTTTTCGGAGGATTTGTTCCAGTTATCGATGAGGAAGATGTTGTAGTTGTGGTGCGGCAGCACGGTGTCGGCGCTGCGGGCTTTCGGGCCAGGGCGGTTGGAGGAATAGATGATGCCGCTTTTGCCGGGGAAGGCCACGAACGAAGGATCGAGATCGTCGAACACGTCGTTGGTGATCTGGTCGGTCTTTCCGTTGCTGATGCTGTAGGTGAAAATGTCGGTGTGCCCGTTCTTCACGGCGGACAGCAGCAGCGAGTTGTCGAACTCGAAGAAATATTTCATGTCGATCACGCGGTCGAACTGGGGCAGGTCCTGTTTGATGGTGATCTTCGAGATCAGGTCGTATATCATCAGCTTGGTTTTGCCTTCGTGCTCGTACACGATGGCGAGACGGTTGCCTTTCTGGTTCCAGGCCAGCAGGGGATAGTTGGGATCAAGCTTGGCGGCCGGCTGTCTTACCCCGCTTTTCAGCAGCACTTTGGTGGTGGTCCAGCCGAGGTTGATCTTTACTTTGTAAAGCCCTTTGGAATATTCCACTACTGCGTACATGCTGTTTTTGGGATTGGCCTGGTAGCGGTAGTAGTCTTTCTTTTCGGTTATTTCGTTGGAAACGACGCCACGGCCGCGCGTTACCTGGCGGCGGCGGCGGTTGTCTTCCTGGTAACGTTTCCGGGTGTACATCATGAAATCTTTCATGGCGTCCTTCGGTTTCATGTGCAGCACCTGCTGAAAGCCTTTTTTAAGCCCGCGGTTGATGCGGGTGATATACATGAGATAAGGAACGGCGTCTTTCCCGTATTTGCTTTCCACATAATACCAGAACGCCTGCCCGGCGAGCAGCGGCTTGTCGAAAGACAGCTGGTTGAACGTGTTGTATTTGCCGGAAGCCATGGCGGCTTTCAGTTCTTCGTCCATTTTTGCGCTCCAGTTTTCCGCGGCATAGGCGATAAAGCCGTCGGTGAACCAGTTGGGGAAATCGATAAGCACGGCGTTACCGGCAAATTCCCCGATGTCTTCCCCGAAAAGCAGGGTTTCCAGCATCACGCGGGCGATGCCCTGGCGTATCTGGCGGCGGAGGTTGGCATGGTCGCCGTCGAAATACACGAGCAGCTTGTTGCCTACCAGCTTGGTAACGCCGCCGGTATTTTGCCAGTCTATGCCGATACCTACGTTGGATTGTTTAAATTCGCCGAAGCTGTTGTACACCACAATATTTACTTTCTGCCGGAAGGTATATTCCATAAATTCCTCCAGCTGGGGCAATTCGCTTTCCGCCGTCTGGGCCACATACTTTCCGAGTTCGAGACCGCTTTGGGCGAAATATGTGTTAAAATGCCGGGTGGTATAGTAACGCCATTTGAAGTTTTTGAACTGGACCCTGTTTTGACCGAATTCTACAGTATTCGTCTGTGCCTGAACGTGAAACGTACCAATCGATAGGAAAAGGAAAAAAATGAATGACCTGGTAATAAATCGGTTCATACGGAAAGTATTGATAATATTGTGTTGCGAATTAAAATTAGTAAAAAAGGTCTAACAATGTTCGAAATCAGATATTTCACGGTGAACCCCTTTGAGGAGAACACTTACGTACTTATTAACGAACAAAAGCAGTGTATCATTATAGACCCGGGCTTTTATTATCAAAATGAACGGGAGGAATTTCTCCGGTTTATACGGGAAAACGGGCTGACCGTTGCCCGGCTGCTGAACACCCATTGCCACCTGGACCACATCTTCAGTAACGCGCTGGTCGTAAAAACGTTCGGAGTAGGGCTGGAAATGCATCCCAAAGACCAGGTGGTGCTGGACCGGGCGCCGCAAAGCGCTTCCATGTACAACCTGCCGATGGAGCCTTCGCCGATGCCCAAAAGTTACCTGGAGGATGGGGATAAGGTGGTATTGGGGGAAGACGAGCTGGAAGTGATCCTCACGCCGGGGCATTCGCCGGGCAGCATTTCGTTTTACTGCGCCAAACAGAAATTCGTGATCGCGGGAGATGTGCTTTTTAAACAGAGCGTGGGCCGGTCGGACTTCCCGGGGGGTAATTTTGAAACACTCGCCCGCAGCATCCGTCAGAAACTGTACAAGCTGCCG
>JBQCFV010000467.1:0-7236 GCA_051958695.1 Chitinophaga sp.
GTCCTCTTCCCCATACGACGAAACCGCCCGCATCGGCGGCAGCGTGTTCCGCGGTAAACACAAAGCCATGCTGGAAGTGGTAAAGTTCCAGGAAGCCGCCGCAAAACGCAACGGCTGGCCGTTTACAGATCTTTTCCGCCCCATGACAGAGCTGAACGAGCGCCTGCAACAGAAAGATTCCGCCTTCACCATCATTGGGCCCGACAGGGTGCATCCCGGCAATGCGGGGCATCTTGTAATGGCCTCGCTGTTCCTCGAAAGCCAGGGCCTGAACGGCAAGCCGGTGGCGGACGTACGCATCGATGCAAAATCGGGGAAGCTGCAATCGGCGGAGAATTGCAGGATCAGCCAGCTGTCTTCCGGCGCAGGAAAAGTCAGCTTTAGTTACCTTGCCGCTTCGCTGCCTTTCCCGGTGGATACCGTTGCGCGCATGTGGGGCAACACGCAGAAACAATCCGACGCGCTGCAATGGATACCGTTTACCGAAAAATTTAACCGCGAAATGCTGCAAGTAGGTGGATTGCAGGCCGGCGAATATAACCTGCTGATTGACGGGCATAGCGTCGGCAAATGGGCCGCCGCGGATTTCGCCAAAGGCATTAACCTGGCTACCGTACAGGAAACGCCGCAGTACAAACAGGCTACTTCCATCATGCAGCTCAACCTCCGCCGCGCCGAAACGGAAGCCCGCCTGCGCCGTTATTTCTGGGTACAGGGCAACTTCTTCGACAAAAGGAACATGCGCCAGCAGGACAACGCCGCTGCGCTTGACAGTATCCGCAAGTACGCAAAGACCGACGGCATGCTGCGCTACCACGAGGAGAATTACGAAACGGCCATCTACAAAGAGCTGCGCAACGTTTGGCAGCAGGAGATCGACACTATCGTGAACCTGATCTATACTTTGAACAAACCCGTTCTTCATAAAATAGAGATCGTAAAAATTTAAAGACGTGAAAACCACCACAACGATATTTTTTCTTTCCGCCTTTTCTATAAACGCCATCGCGCAGGGGCCGGCCGCATATGTGAACCCGTTCATCGGGGCCAGCACCAGCGAAGGCGCGGCGGGCATCTACCACGGCCTCGGCAAAACGTTCCCCGGCGCAGCCACGCCTTTCGGCATGGTGCAGCTGAGCCCCAATACCATCACCGGCGGCGACAACGGTTCCGGCTACAGCTACGAGCACACGAGCATCGAAGGTTTTGCCTTCACGCAAATGAGCGGCATCGGCTGGTACGGCGATCTCGGGAATTTCCTCGTAATGCCCGTTACCGGCCCCCTGCAGACCTCCGCCGGCAGGCCGCAGCACCCGGAAGAAGGTTACCGTTCCGCCTATTCGAAAAAAGACGAAAAGGCTGCCGCAGGATATTATTCCGTTCAGCTGACCGAACACAATATCAAAGCGGAAATGACGGCCGTGCCGCATAGCGGCATCATGCGCTTTACCTTCCCGAAGCACGACCGATCGCGTATACAGATCGACCTGGCGCGCAGGGTGGGCGGCACGTCCACCTGGCAGGAAGTGAAAGTGATCGACGACCATACGATCGCGGGATACATGCGCTGCACGCCCGATGGCGGCGGCTGGGGCAACGGCGACGGGAAAGCGGACTACACGGTATACTTTTACGCGCAGTTCAGTAAACCGCTTGCCCAATACGGTGTATGGAGCGCGGACATCCCGGACGGCTGGACGCGCAAGCGCGAAGACATCGAAAGCGACCGTTACCGCAAACAAGTGGCGCATGCGGCCGTATTGCCCGGTACAAAAGAAAAATCCGGCAAACACCTCGGATTTTATACCGAGTTCGCGACTGATGAGGGTGAAGAAGTGCTCATGAAAGCGGGCATTTCCTTCGTAAGCATCGATGGCGCCAAAAACAACCTGGAAGCGGAAATAGCCGGCTGGAATTTCGACCGCGTGCGCGAACAGGCTACCCGCTTATGGAACGAGGCGCTTGGAAAGATGAACGTTTCGGGCGGTACGGAAGACGAAAAGAAGGTGTTCTACACCGCGCTGTACCATACGATGATAGACCCGCGCATCTTCTCCGACGTGGACGGCAAATACACCGGCGGAGACGGCAAAGTGCACGAAACGGGCAGCTTCAGCAAACGCACCATCTTTAGCGGATGGGACGTATTCCGCAGCCAGATGCCTTTGCAGACCATCATCAACCCGCGCGTGGTGAACGATATGATCAATTCGCTGGTGACGCTGGCGGACGAAACCGGCAACCATTACCTCGAGCGCTGGGAATTGCTGAATGCATACAGCGGCTGCATGATCGGCAACCCTGCCGTGTCCGTGATCTCGGACGCGTGGCAGAAAGGCATCCGCGGTTTTGATGCGGAGAAAGCCTATACCTATGCGAAAAATTCCGTGGAAAAATTCGGGAACGGCGCCAGAGGATATTCCACCGGCGGCCTGAGCGTATCGCTGACGCTCGAATACGCCTACTTCGACTGGTGCCTCGGTAAATTTGCCGGCTCACTGGGCAAACGGAAGGACGAAAAGCTGTACCTCGCGCGCGGCAGCAATTACCGGAACGTATTTAACAATGAAAAAGGCTGGTTCCGCCCGAGGAACGACGACGGCAGCTGGCAGCCATGGCCTGAAGACGGGCGCATGCGGCAGGGATACGGCACCATCGAGAGCAGTCCTTACCAGCAGGGATGGTTCGTGCCGCAGGACGTACCCGGCATGGTGGCGCTCATGGGCGGCCGCGAAAAAGTGCTGGCCGATCTTACGGACTTTTTTGAAAAAGTGCCCGAAAACATGATGTGGAACGATTATTACAACCACGCCAACGAGCCCGTGCATCATGTGCCGTTCCTTTTCAACCGCCTCGGCGCCCCCTGGCTCACGCAATACTGGACGCGCGAGATATGCAGGAGGGCCTACCGCAATGCCGTGGAGGGATTGGTGGGGAATGAAGACGTGGGCCAGATGTCTGCCTGGTATGTGCTCGCGGCCAGCGGTTTGCATCCTGTATGTCCCGGCAGCACGCGGTACGAGATCACCAGCCCGGTTTTCGATACCGTGGAGATCGCCCTCGACCCGGCTTACGCCCGTGGGAAGAAGTTTACCGTCAGCACCCGCAACAATTCCCCCGAAAACCGCTATATCCAGCGCGCCTGGCTGAACGGCAAACCGTACGCGCATTGTTATATCGGCCATGCCGCCATTGCCGCGGGCGGCACGCTGCTGCTGGAAATGGGGAAGACGCCGGCAAAAGATTGGGGTACCCGGTAAAAAAATTCCTGCCGGCAATAGCGGTATCCTCTTTTTGAGGTGTCATTACAGGTAGGGACGATAGTAACTGAACCAAAATTATTTCGCGTTACGGGCCACGATGCGTAAAAGAATAGCTTTTACGGACGGGCGCCGTAACCGTCTTTGACCAAATTTTTATCACCAAAAGCGAAACGCTTCCACGTATTAACGTTATGACAATGAAAATCACGTTCGCTGCTCCTGTATGCCTGGGCCTGGGAATGTTCCTTTTGATTTCCTGCGGGAAAAAGAATTTCCTCGACCAGACGGAAACCACCAACCTGAACGAGCAGACCGTATTTGCGGACAGCGCCCGGACAGTGGCCTTCCTCACCAACATTTACATAGACATCGGGTTTGCCGAAAGCGCCACGCGTTTTGGCAACGGCGGCCTGGACGCCGCCTGCGACGAGGCTGAACCGCAGAAATCCGCCAACGTCACCACATCCATCCAGTTTGCGACGGGTACGGTGAACCCGAGCATTATCAGCGGCGACGCCTGGAACCTGCCTTATACCAATATCCGCAGGGTGAACCAGCTGCTGAAACATCTGCCCTCATCGCCCATTCCCGCGCATATCCGCAACGTGATGACCGCCGAAGCGCGTTTCCTGCGGGCATGGTATTATGCCATCCTGCTGAAACATTACGGCGGCGTGCCCTTGCTAGGCGACAACGTGTACGACGTGACGGACAAGATACCAGCCGTGCGCAACACTTACGAAGAATGTGTGAACTACATCGTATCCGAATGCGATGCGGCAGCCGCATCGCTGCCGCTGGTAAGGATACGGGAAGATTACGGCCGCGCGAGCGGCGCCGCCGCACTGGCGCTGAAAGCAAGGGTGCTGCTGTTTGCCGCCAGCCCGCTCTTTAACGGCGGAGGGGTGGAGCCCGAAAATCCGCTCACCGGTTACACCAACGCAGACCCCGAACGCTGGAAGCTTGCCGCGGACGCCGGTCAGGCGGTCATGAACACCGAAGCTTTTTCGCTGTACGAAGACAATGCCACCGCTCCCGGCTACGGGTTTTATAAATTATTCACGCTCCGCGTGAACACGGAATACATCCTCGCCAAAATGCAGGGCGGCAACCGCGAGCTGGAAAGCGCCTGGCAGCCGCCGTCGCGCAATGGCGCGAAGGGTGGTTTCCCTTACCAGGATTTTGTGGACGCATTCGGCATGGCCAACGGCAAACCCATCTCCGACCCTGCCGCCGGTTATGATGAGAACGATCCTTACAAAGACCGCGACCCGCGGCTGGCCTACTCCGTGATCCGCGACCAGATGCCGCTGATACAGAACACCGGCCTCAAAGAGCCCGTGAACATCTACCTCGGCCCCGACGGCAAAGGCGTAAGCCAGGACGCCGTGCACGCCGGCACCCCCACCGGTTATTACACCAACAAAATGCTCGACGAAAACATCGCGGCCAACTTTATCCACGGCAGCAACCGCTGCTTCCCGCTGATGCGCTATGCGGAAGTACTGCTCAACTTCGCCGAAGCCGCCAACGAATACGCCGCGAGCCCCACCCAGGAAGTATACGACGCCATTGAGCTGGTGCGCAAACGCGCCGGTCTCGTGCCTTACGAGCTGCCGGACGATCTCACGAAAGACGGGATGCGCGAAGCCATTCGCGCGGAACGCAGGGTGGAGCTGGCATTCGAAGGCCACCGCTTCTGGGACGTAAGAAGATGGAAGATCGCCATGCAGACGGAGAACAAACAGATGAACGGCATGGAGATCACCCGCAACGGCAGCAATGTAACATACAGGATCTTCCCCGTGCGCAAGCACAACTTCCGTGAAGCCATGTATCTCTGGGCCATCCCGCAGGGCGAAACCGCCAAATCCCCCGAGCTGAAACAAAATCCTTCCTGGTAAAACGCAACGACATGAAATTAACGCTCCCGATATGTTTGCTGATGACGCTGTCGATCGTGCTCGGCGCCTGCAAACAACAAGAAATACTGGTGCCGGAATCCACAAAAGACCTCAGCGGCGAATGGCGCATCGTTAAAGCCGTGCGCAACGACGTGGACATCACTGAACTGGCGGACTTTTCCAAATTCAGGCTAAAGTTCACCGCAGACCAATACAGCATCGAAAATCCCCTTCCGTTCCTCGTGACCAAAAACGGCACTTACTCGATGGACGATCCGAAATACCCGTTCAGGATCACCTTTACCCAAACGGGCGGCAGCGGGCCGGTAAGCTCCAGCTTCACCTACCCGGTCGTGAACGGAAGGCGTAACATGAACTTTTCGTTCAGTCCCGGCTGCACCGCCAATACTTATGTGTACACGCTTGAAAAAGTGAATCCCTAACCAGACACAAACACAAAACATGAGAAAATATTTATACGGCGTATGCCTGTTGCTGGTAGTGCTGGCGAGCTGCGTGTTCCTCGATTCCATCGACCAGCCGCTGACGTCCAAAGCAGGGGAAGAGCTGACCATCGTGATGCACAACCGCATCGACGTGGCGGACGGCGGGCGCAGCAACGTAAGGCTGATCATCGGTTTCCTCGCGCCCAAAAGCTGGGCCGCTACCGCGAATACCAACATCACGTTCACTACCACGTCTTACGGAGACGGGAAAATGGTGCCGGTGCCTTCGACGATAAGCCCCGGCAGCGGCAAAACCTGGCCCGACGCGCTGAAAGACCGCTTTGGCATGGGCGGCAATTACAGGACGGACGAGCTGGAATGGGTCGTGTTCTGGACGGAGCAGGCTTACAATGTGCCGCAGGGCGTGAAAGAAAATATCGACGTGACCATCAAAACGATCCCCGGCATGCAGAACCTCCAGTTCAAGACCGGTTATTTCCTCGGCACCAGCTCCGAAGGCCTCAGCGATGTATTTGGTTCCAATAACGTGTACAAAAGCATGTTCAAGGACTGCTTTACCATTACCGACGGCGAAGGCGACCTGATCGATTTCTGCAACCCGCAGATCGCCGCCGTTACGCCCGGCATGGCTACGGACAACGATTTCCTCACCCTCAGCTTCGACCCGGACGTTGTGCCTACCGCGCTGGACGGCGTGGCCAATATCTATCTCTGCGCCAAAGGTTTTACAACGGACGGGCAGGAGTTGGACGCCTGCGCGCAAACCGACGCCACCAAACTGAAAGCGTACACCGGCAACAAATCCGCCATCACGTTCTGGCCGCGCGCATATTTTAATATGCAGGAAGGGCAGACGCTGGAAAAGATCGAATATTTCTTCACGGACGCCACCGGCACCGTGAAGGTCGGCTACAGCAACACCGCCGCGCCGTTCGTGTCCACTTTTAAATGCCAATAATCACCATCGTTCCATAAAACTGATACAATGGCTTACAGCTACTTCAAACAATATATTTCAGCCTTTGCCTGTTTTATGCTCGCGTTTTGCGGGAGCGTGCAGGCGCAAACGCCGGGGAATATTTCCGGTCAGCTGGCGGACAGCTACGGTCAGCCGCTGGCGGGGGCTTCCATCGTCGTAAAGGGCAGTACCGACAGTACCAGCAGCGACGCGGCGGGGAGATTCTCGCTTCAGGCCGCTGCGAACAACATTCTCGTTATCCGGTATCCCGGTTATTATACCATCGAATATAAAGTGCGCGACTCCAAAGAAGTGAGCCTGCGGATGGAAGAACAATACATTCCTTCGCCGGAGCGCATCCCGGTGCTGTACGGGGAAGCCTCTCCCCGCAGCATGGTGGGCGCCGTGGGTACGGTGTATACCAACCAGCTGTCTACCACTCCGGCCACCCTGTACGCTTACGCGCTGCCGGGGAGATTGGCTGGTCTTTATACGCAGCAGGGAAGCGGTTTCCGCAGTCCCGGTATTTCCGATAATTTCGACATCGACATCTTCATCGGCAACATTCCCAAGCCCGGCGCCATGGAGCCGAACGATAATACCGAGATCGGTCTGCTGCTGCGCGGACAGGTGCCGGTTACCAT
>JBQCFV010000468.1:0-2377 GCA_051958695.1 Chitinophaga sp.
CAGGAACGCGAAGTACCCCGTCATCATGCCTTCGCCAAGCTCCAACAGCCAGCAGGTTTCTTCTTTCTGGCAGAAGGACGGTTCGTATATCAGGCTGAAGAACATCGAGCTGGGTTATACGCTGCCGGCCGGCGTAATGAGAAGGCTGGGGCTCGCCAATATCCGGCTGTACGCGGCAGGGCAGAACCTGCTCACCTTTTCCGCCGAAAAATACCTCGACCCCGAGATCGGCGTGAGCAGCGGCAGCAAACGCGCCCGGTATTATTTCCAGCAGAAGGTATTTTCCTTCGGTTTAAATGTCAATTTCTAACCAGCAAAAGCATTTACGATGAAACTCAGGAAACTTTTATATATAGCAGGTTGCTGCATCATGCTGGCCGCCTGCGACGATTCGCTCGACATCGAACCTACGGACCAGCTTACGGACGCTTCCGTATGGAAATCTCCCGCCAATGCCGGCCTGTTCCTCAACGATATTTACAACAGCCTGAACCCCGGTCCGCAAAGCACCGTGTTCACCAACCTGCCTTCGGAGATCAGCAACGACCCGCTGGACAATTTTTCCGACAACAGCATCAGCGGCCCGCTGGCAGGCATCCCATCGTACCAGAACTTCGCGCAGGGCTCCTACGGCCCGTTCACGCCCATCTTTACGCCGCATTGGAAAAACATGTACGCCAACATCCGCAAGTGCAACGTGTTCATCAAAAACGTGTCCGCTTCCGGCTTTGACGACGATACCAAAAAAGGCATGCTGGCGCAGGCGAAATTCCTGCGCGCGTATTTCTACAAATCCCTGATGGACCTCTATGGCGGCGTGCCGATCATCACCATCCCGCTGAACCAGGCCGAACAGGGCGAGGCCATTTTTAATCCCCGCAATACCTGGGAGGAATGCGTGGCCTTTATCCAGAAGGAATGCGAAGAGGCCGCGGTTGACCTTCCGCTGAACGTAAACGCCAAAGACGCCGGCAGGGCCACCAAAGGCGCTGCCTGGGCGCTGAAAGGCGAAACCGAGCTGTACGCCGCCAAATGGGCGGAGGCCGCGGCCACCAACAAAAAGATCATGGAATCCGGCGCGGGGTACGATCTCTACCCGGATTACGGCGCGCTTTTTTTACCCGCCAACGAGAATAACGTGGAAGTGATATTCGATATCCAGTATGCCGCCAACATCAGGGGCAATATCAAGGAAAAATACTGGAACCCCGTGAAAGTGTCCGACGGCGGCGGCTGGGGCGCGGTGAACCCCACGCAGAACCTAGTGGACGATTACGAATTTATTGACGGGAAAACGGAAGCGGAAGGTTCGGCGTTCTTTGATCCTGCAAATCCTTACGCCAACCGCGACAAACGTTTTGCCGCCACCATCATCTACGACGGCTCCAGCTGGAAAGGCGGTATTATCTATACCCGGCTTGGCGTGCCCAACAATCCCAATGAGCTGGATGCTTCCGGTGCGGGCGGCAAAGGCCGTACCGGCTATTTTGTAAAGAAGGCGGTAGACCCGGCCGTGGTGCCCGGCAACAGCAGCGGCGGCAATTCCATCATCTGGCGCTATGCGGAAGTGCTGCTCAATTACGCCGAGGCGCAAAATGAAGCCGTGGGCCCGGACGAATCTGTTTACAAGGCCATGAAAGAAAGAAGGCTGCGCGCAGGGCTTCCCGAATTGCCGGACAATCTCGACCAGGCGCAGATGCGTGCGCGCATCCGCCGCGAACGAAGGGTGGAGCTGGCTTTCGAAGGCAAACGTTTTTCCGACATCCGCCGCTGGAAAACCGCGGAGGACATTTTTAAAAACCCGCTCCGCGCCATGAAAATAACCGTGGTGAACGGGCAGCCCGTATATGAAAAAGTAGACGCGGGCGGCGGCCAGATCACCTTCGACCCATCCAGGAACTATCTCATGCCCATCCCGGCAAGCGTGATCGCACAAAACCCGAAGATCAAGCAGAACCCTCATTATGACGATTGAAAACCACTATCCATTCACCTCCAAAGTTTGTTTTATGAAATTAACCGCAACGATGATGGCCGCTATCGGCATGGCCATCCTGAGCGCCTATGCGTGTAAAAAAATGAGCGCGAAGCCCGAAAAAGAAGCCCTTGACGGCGAACGCTCGGGTGTTTCATCCACCCTTGGTATGGTATCGTACGACTGGGGCAACGTTGCCATCGGCGGCGGCGGATATGTTACCGGCATGGTCATTCACCCCACTACCAGCAACCGCATGTACGCCCGTACCGACGTTGGCGGCGCCTACCGCTGGGACGGCACCAACCAGCGCTGGCAGCCGATGCTGGATGGCATCAGCACCATCAGGGTAGACGGTATGGCGCTGGACGCGCATGCGCCCGACCGCGTGTATCTCGCGCT
>JBQCFV010000469.1:0-2543 GCA_051958695.1 Chitinophaga sp.
ACATAAGACGTGATGAAAGTGTTGCTCTGCAAAGCGTTCTGCAAAATGCTCGTATACGGCAATGCATCGGTGGTGAAGCCGAGCGCGCCGAGGTCAACACCTTTGAACACAAAGTCCTGGTACTCGTACCCCACTACTGCGTTCAGGTTGAAGGCGGATGACAGCTGTTTGTTGTAGCTCAGCGTGTGGGAGAACAGTTTGGTGGTCAGCTCCGCGTTGCCGTAGTACGCCTGGCCGAGGTCTTCAATGCCCGGCAGGGTGAGATAACCTTTCAGCTCGGTTCGGCGGATGCCGGTTTGCCGGTTGATAGAGAAAAGGAAGCGGTATTCCAGGTCGTCCGTGAATTTGTAATAGGGGCTGATGCTGCCGAGGATGTAAGAGATGTTCGCGTTATCGTCCCAGGCTTCCGACATGGCGAGCGGGTTTACCGCCGCGTTGCCGCCCAGTTGGTTGAGGGTGCCGTCAGGTTTGCGCAGCGGGATGGTGGGGTTCCATTGCAATGCCTGCCCGATGAGGCTGCCGCGGAAACCTGCGTCGTTGCTGATGGGAGCGAGCTGTTCTACCGTTTGCGCCGCCATCAGGTTGAAGTCGATGCCAAGCTTTTTGCTTTCGAGGAATTTGAACTGGCCGGAGAGGTTGCCGGTATATTTTTTCAGGCCCGATTTGCGCACGATGCCCTGCTGGTCCATGAGCCCGAAGGAAGCGCGGTAACGGCCGTTCTCACCGCCGCCGCTGATCCCCACGTTGAAGTTCTGCGTGATGCCCGTGCGGGTGATGGCCTTCATACCGTCTTCATTGCCGCCGCCGTCGCCGCTGGTGAACTTATACGATTCCAGCACGCTGCGAAATTCGTCAGGGCTCAGCACTTTCAGTTTTTTCATGATGGTAGATGCGCCCACGGAGTAGTTGAAGTCCAGCTTGGCCGGGCCCTGTACGCCTTTTTTGGTGGTGATGATGATCACGCCGTTGGAGCCGCGCGAGCCATAGATGGCCGTGGCGGAAGCGTCCTTCAATACGTCCATCGACGCGATGTCGAACGAGTTCACGAAGTTGAGCGGATTAGCGTCCGGCGTGAGACCGACGCCGTTCGCATTGATGTTGGGCCGCGCCACGCGCCCGTCCAGCGGTACGCCGTCGATCACGTACAGCGGCTGGTTGCCCGAGCGCACGGACGATACCCCGCGGATGCGCACCGTAGTGGCCGCGCCGGGAGCGCCGCTGGTGTTCACCACCATCAGGCCCGCCACCTTTCCCTGTATGAGCTGGTCCGGCGCGTTGGCGATGCCTTTGTTAAAATCTTTTGCTTTCAGGGACGCCACGGAACCCGTGAGGTCTTTTTTACGGGCGGTGCCCTAGCCGACCACCACCACGTCCATGAGGGTAGTGTTTTCGATCTGCAGCACCACGTTCACTTCCGACTTGCCCGTGATGTCCACTTCCTGCTGGGCATAGCCGATAAAGCTCACGACGAGGGTGGTGGCGGAAGCGGGCACATTCAGCTTGAAGATGCCGGTGGGGTCCGTAACGGTACCGGTGGAAGTGCCTTTCACCTGCACGCTGGCGCCGATGATGATGTCGCCTTTTTCGTCGGTGATCTTTCCGGTAACGGGTTTTGTCTGGGCCTGGACTGCTGCCGCGAGGAAAATAAGCGGACAGAAAAGCAGCGCTTTTAGTAGTCGCATTTTGGTCATAACGTAGTATTTAGAGCGTTTTTAGGATCGGTACAGCGGGCGGGATACTGTACGTGGAATACGTTTTTGGTTGAACAGGATCAAAGTAACCGGGAATAACAGAGGCGGCAAATTAGTATGGGCGGATTATAGATATTATTGCCGAGAAATGGGTTTCGTCTCGATTTAAGATGCTGATATATAAATAGTTAATATTATATAAAGTTAATCGTAATATATGTGTTTTTATATCTTGATCTGCATGATCCGGTCTTCAAATTCCTCGTTGGGGATGATGGATTTGTTGCGGATGCGGGTTTTGTAAGCGTAAATGGTGTTGACGGAATATTCGAGGATGCGGGCGATCTTTTCGTTTTCGCTGATGCCGATGCGGATGAGGGCGTAGATGCGGAGGTCTGTATTGAGCAGCTCGTTTTCCTTGAGGTGGATGCGGTCTTCTTCTTTAAAAAAGGAATTGAACTCGGTGACTAAGTTGGGGAAGATGCGAAGGAAGATGCGGTCGAAGTTGTGGAAAAGTTCTTCCCGCTCCTGCTTGATATTAATATTATTGACGATGTAGCGGATCTCCGCGTATTTATGATCGGTGAGCCGGCTGTCCACCTGATTTTTCAGCTTTTCAATCTTTTCGATGAAAGAGGTGGCGATGTGGAAGCAGTAGCCGATGTATTCTTCCTTTATCTTATTGGATTCCAGCAGTTTGTCGTTTATTTCCCGCTGGCGGGCGTGGGCTTTGGTGATGATGCCCTGGGCGGTTTTGAGCTTGCGGAACTGTTTGAAGATGATGAACGACAGCACAATGGACGCCAGCAGCAGGAAAGTGGCGATGGCGAGGTAGACGAACAGCCGGTCCTT
>JBQCFV010000470.1:0-5985 GCA_051958695.1 Chitinophaga sp.
CGGGCGGTCACCCCGAAGGTTATCTCGAAGCGTTCGGCAACCTTTACCGCAATTTCGCGCAGGTGCTTACCGCGAAGATCGACGGCACCCAACCCGCTCCCGAATCGCTGGATTTTCCATCCGTTGACGACGGCATCCGCGGCATGGCATTTATCGATATGGTGGTGAAATCTTCCGCCAGTACCGAAAAATGGACGAAATTCACAATTTAACGGTAAGTTTTGTGTGAATTGACGGATATTGGATGTGGAAACAGGTAAGGGAAGAACAAAAAGGAAACCGTGCGGAACGTTGAGAACACGGAAACGGCGGATCCCATCTGACCTTGAATAATATTAAGTACAATGAAGCCACCGGCTCCATTGTACTTTAAAAAATAATTAGCGTTCAAATGAAAACGATCAAAGGGCCCGGGATCTACCTGGAGCAGTTCCTCGACGACAAAGCGCCTTTCAACAGTCTGGAGAGCATTTGCAAGTGGGCGAAAAGCCTTGGGTTCGTGGGCGTGCAGATCCCTACCTGGGACGCGCGTTTGATAGACCTGAAAAAAGCGGCCGAGAGCAAAACTTATGCTGACGAGATCAAAGGCATCGTGAACGGTGCGGGGCTGGAGATCACCGAGCTGAGCACGCACCTGCAGGGCCAGCTGGTAGCGGTGAACGCCGCTTTCGGCGAACTGTTCGACGGCTTTGCCCCCAAAGAAGTGCGCGGCAATAACAAAGCCCGCACCGAATGGGCCGTGCAGCAGCTGATGTACGCCGCGAAAGCGAGCCGTAACCTCGGGCTGAACGCGCATGCTACTTTTAGCGGCGCGCTGATGTGGCATACCTTTTACGCCTGGCCGCAACGCCCGGCGGGCCTGGTGGAAGCCGGTTTCAAGGAGCTGGCCTCGCGCTGGCTGCCCATCCTCAATGAAATGGACGCCAACGGCGTAGACCTCTGCTACGAGATACATCCCGGCGAAGACCTGCACGACGGCGCCAGCTACGAGCGTTTCCTCGAAGCTGCGGGGAATCATGCCCGCGCCTGCCTGCTGTATGATCCCAGTCATTTTGTGCTGCAATGCCTTGACTATCTTGCATACATCGACATCTACCACGAAAGGATCAAAAGGTTCCATGTGAAAGACGCGGAATTTAATCCCACGGGCCGTTCCGGCGTGTTCGGCTGATACCAGGGCTGGGTGGAAAGACCCGGCAGGTTCCGTTCGCTGGGCGACGGGCAGGTGGATTTCAAAGCAGTGTTCAGCAAGCTGACGCAATACGATTATGCGGGCTGGGCCGTTCTTGAATGGGAATGCGCGCTCAAACACCCGGAAGACGGGGCCAGGGAAGGCGCTCCTTTTATAAAAGACCACATCATCCGCGTAACCGAAAAGGCGTTCGACGACTTTGCCGGCACCGGTGCGGACGATGCGCTGAACAAACGTATCCTTGGTATCTGACCGCTCAGCATTTGAGCGGCAGGGAAGCTAAAACGATTTTTCTCAATTATAAAAACTCGGTCAAAGATGAAAAAAACAATGTGGATGCCGGTATGCATGAGCGCGGTACTCCTGATGGCCGCATGCGGCGGTGGTGGTGAAGAAAAAAAAGAACAGGCAACCACATCTTCTACGGAAACGACTGCTCCGGCTGCGGACAACTCCATGGTGCAGGACGTATCCGGTAAAGGTAAAGAACTGATGGCAGCGCAGGATTGCGCTACCTGTCACAAAGAAACCGAAAAAGTGATCGGCCCTTCTTTCAAAGAAGTAGCGGCCAAATACCCGAACACGCCTGAGAACGTTTCCAAGCTGGCGGACAAGATCATCAAAGGCGGTTCCGGCAACTGGGGCGAAGTGCCCATGGCGCCGCACGCCGCGATCTCCAAATCCGACGCGGAAGAAATGGTGAAATACATTCTCACCGTGAAATAAATTCATCCTTTAAACAACCTTTGTTATGAAACGTTTACTCGCTTCCGCGTTGCTGCTGGGCCTGCTTGCCGGCTCAACGGTTACATACGCCCAGGGCCCTTCCCTGAGCAAGAAAGAGAAAAAAGCAGGCTGGAAACTCCTGTTCGACGGTAAAACCACCGAAGGCTGGCGCGGCTACCTGAAACAGGACGTGCCCGGCGCCTGGAAAGTACAGGACGGCGCGCTGTATCTGGATACCGATGCCAAAAAAGCCGGCGCTTCCGGCGGCGACCTCATCACCGAGGGCGAATATGAAAACTACGAGCTGGAGCTGCAATGGAAGATCTCCGAAGGCGGCAACAGCGGTATCATTTTCAGTGTGCACGAAGACCCGAAGTTCCATGCCACTTACGCTACCGGTCCTGAAATGCAGGTACTCGACGATGCCAAACATCCTGACGGCAAGATCCACAAGCACAATTCCGGCGACCTGTACGACCTGATCGCCGCCGGTTCCAACTACTCCAAACCCGTTGGAGAATGGAACACCGCCAAGATCATCAAAAAAGACGGCAAGCTCACCCTGATCTTCAACGGCCACAAAACCGCTGAAACGACCATGGGCACCGCCGAATGGAAGCAGCTCGTAAGCAACAGCAAGTTCAAGACCTGGGAAGGCTTCGGCGATTATCCAAAAGGCCATATCTCGCTGCAGGACCATGGAAACAAAGTTTGGTACATAAATATCAAGATCAGAGAACTGAAATTGACCTATGCTCAATAAAAAACACCTCCTGCTCCTGCTGGTGATACTGGTAGCGGGCTCGTCCTTCAAAAAAGCAAAACCCAGGCTGCTGGTGTTCTGCAAAACCGCGGGTTTCCGCCACGACTGCATTCCCGTAGCCAAGCTGGCCATGCTGAAGCTCGGTGCGGAAAACGGGTTTGACGTGGACACCACCGAAGACGCATCGCGCTTCACCACGCAAAACCTGCAGCGCTACAAAGCCGTGATGTTCCTCAACACCACCGGCGATGTGCTCGACGCGGCGCAGCAAACCGCCATGGAATCGTACATCCGCCACGGCGGCGGTTACATCGGCGTGCACGCGGCCACCGATACGGAGTACGACTGGCCCTGGTACAACCAGCTGGTAGGCGCCTATTTTCTCAGTCATCCCCACCAGCAAACCGCCACGCTGCAGGTAGTGGACAGGAAACATCCTGCCACCCGGCACCTGGACGAAAGCTGGGTGAGAAGGGACGAATGGTACAATTTCAAAAGTATTGTGCCCGGCCTGCATGTACTGATCAAAATAGACGAAAAATCCTACGAGGGCGGGAAAAACGGCGACAATCACCCCATGAGCTGGTACCGGGAATTTGACGGCGGCCGCACGTTCTACACCGAACTGGGCCATACCAAAGAATCCTATAAGGAAGACGCTTTCCTGAAACATGTGCTCGGGGGTATCCAATACGTAACCGGGTTAAAAAAATGAGCACGGGACGATACAACATATTATCACGTAGAGACGCAGGCAACTGCGTCTCTACGCGCTTTTGCACAACCACGTTTACATTACAAACACGCTTTACTCAATGAGAAAATCATTTTTACTGCTGATCCTGGCTGCGACAACGCTCGGCATGATGAGCTGCTCCAAAACCAGGCCCGGCAAGCCAAAGGTGCTGGTGTTCTCCAAAACCGAAGGATTCCGCCATGCCTCTATACCTGCCGGCATCCAGGCCATTCAGAAACTGGGCGCCGAAAACGGTTTTGAAGTGGATACGACCGAAAACGCAGAACGTTTTACGGAAGATTCGTTATCCCAATATTCCGCGATCATCTTCCTCAACACCACCGGCGATGTGCTGAACAACCGCCAGGAAGCCGACTTTGAACGTTACATCCAGGCCGGCGGCGGTTACGTGGGCATCCACTCCGCCACCGATACGGAATACGACTGGCCCTGGTACGGCAAGCTCGCGGGCGCTTATTTCCACGATCATCCCGCAGGCACCGCCAAAGCAAAGCTGATCGTGCTGGACAAAAATCATCCGTCCACCAAAGAGATCCCCGACAACTGGGAGCATACCGACGAATGGTACAATTTCAAGGACGTGAACCCCGATACCAAAGTGCTGCTGAAAGTAGATGAAAAGTCCTACAAAGGCGGCACCATGGGCGACGACCACCGCATCAGCTGGTATCATGAATACGACGGCGGCCGCGCCTGGTACACCGAGCTGGGCCACACCGAAGCATCCTACACCGAACCCGTTTACCTGAAACATATTCTCGGCGGTATTCAATACGCCATCGGCAAAAACCGCGTGCTCGATTACGCCAACGCAAAAACGAAACGCGAGCCGGACGAAGACCGCTTCACTAAACAGATGCTCACCAGCGGCGAATTTTTCGAACCTACGGAAATGGCCATCCTGCCCAATCTCGACATCCTGGTGGCGCAGCGCCGCGGCGAAATATTACTGTACAGCGAAGCGCGCAAGAACATCACGCAGGTAGGTTTCCTGAACGTATACCACAAAACGGACGTAAAAGGCGTGAATGCGGAAGAAGGATTGCTCGGTCTTGCCGCCGATCCCAACTTCGCGAAGAACAACTACATCTACCTGTTCTATTCCCCCGCCGATACTTCCGTGAACAGGCTCAGCCGCTTTACGTTCAAAGACAATAAAGTGATCCCCGAAAGCGAAAAGATCATTCTCCAGTTCTATTCGCAACGCCAGATATGCTGCCACACCGGCGGTTCCATCGCCTTTGGCGGGGACGGGCTGCTGTACCTTTCCACCGGCGACAACACCACGCCCTTCGACGAGCCCAACCAGCCTTATGTGAGCAAAGGCTACGGTCCCACGGACGACCGTCCCGGCCACCTGCAGTACGACGGCCGCAGAACTTCTTCCAACACCAACGACCTCCGGGGCAAGATCATCCGCATCCGCGTGAAGGAAGACGCCACTTACGAAATACCCGAGGGCAACCTCTTCAAACAGACCGATAAAACCAGGGCCGAGATCTACGCCATGGGCACCCGCAACCCTTACCGCATTTCCGTTGACCGTAAAACCAATTACGTGTACTGGGGCGAAGTAGGGCCGGATGCGTCCAACAACGATTCCATGCGCGGCCCCCGCGGTTACGACGAGATCAACCAGGCCAAAAAAGCCGGTTATTTCGGCTACCCGCTGTTCATCGCCAACAACCAGCCTTACCGCGCGTTCGATTATGAAACGGGCGTTTCAGGTCCGGCATACGATCCGGCGAAACCGGTCAACAATTCCCGCAACAATACCGGTTTGACGGAACTGCCGCCCGCGACCTCCGCGTTTATCTGGTACCCGTACGCCAAATCCGAAGAGTTCCCGCTCGTAGGCGCAGGCGGCCGCAACGCGGAAGCAGGCCCCGTGTATTACAGCGAGTTTTATCCGAAAGAAACGCGCTTCCCCGATTATTACAACGGCAAGCTGTTCATCTACGACTGGATACGCGGCTGGATCATGGCCGTGACCATGGATAAGGACGGCAATTACCAGAAGATGGAACGTTTTATGCCCGGCACCAAGTTCAACGCCCCCATCGATATGGAGATGGGGCCGGACGGCAGGCTGTACGTGCTTGAATACGGCCACGGCTGGTTCAGCAAGAACGCGGACGCAGGGCTTGCACGCATCGATTACAACGGCGGCAACCGCGCGCCCACGGCCACGCTGAAAGTAGAGAAGCTCACCGGAGGACTTCCCTTCAAAGTGAAGCTGGACGCTGAGAACGCCGTGGATCCCGATGGCGACCCGATCACTTACGTATGGAACTTTGGCAACGGCAACAAGCTCGAAACCAAAGAGCCGCATGCGGAATACACGTTCAGCACCGCGGGCGAATACCCCGTGTTCGTGGACGTGACCGACGATAAAGGCGCCAGCTCCCGCACGAAAATGATCAACGTATACGCCGGTAACGAAACGCCGGAAGTAAAGATCAATATCCTGGGCAACCAGCAATTCTACTTCCCCGGCAAACAGGTGCGTTATGAAGTAAGCGTAACGGACAAGGAAGACGGCAGCAC
>JBQCFV010000471.1:0-2220 GCA_051958695.1 Chitinophaga sp.
GGTGAGCCGGTCCAGCTGCTCGGTTTCCGTTCCCAGCTTGTCCAGCTCCGTTTTATGCAGGCGGTATACGTCTTTGATATGTTTGAGCCAGGGGTTGATGATGCCAAAGCTCTGCTGCGTCATGGCCGCTCTTACGCCGCCGCAGCCGTAGTGGCCCACCACCAGGATATGCTCCACGCCCAGCACCTTAACGGCGTACTCCAGCACGGTGAGCAGGTTGATGTCCGTATGGATCACCATGTTGGCGATATTGCGGTGCACGAACATTTCGCCGGGCAATGTATCGGTGATCTCGTTGGCCGGCACGCGGCTGTCCGAACACCCGATCCAGAGGAACTTGGGCGCCTGCTGGTCCTGCAGCCGTTTGAAAAAATCCTTGTCGCGGGCCACCTGTTGCGCCGCCCATACCGTGTTGTTTGCCAGCAGTTGTTCGAATGGGTTCATGATAATGCAAAAAGTTTTATAGGTTATTTTCCTTTAAATACCGGTTCTCTTTTTTCGATAAAGGCGTTCATACCTTCTTTCTGATCGTCCGAAGAAAAGAGCAGGTAGAAATTTTTTCTTTCGAAATGCAGCCCTTCGTCCAGCGTGCTGTCAAAGGCGCGGAGCACCGATTCTTTCGCCATCTTCACCGCCAGCGGGCTTTGTTTCGCCACTTCCGCGCCGAGGCGGAACGCCTCTTCCAGGTACAATTCCACCGGCGCGATGCGGTTGATAAGCCCCGCGCTCAACGCTTCTTCCGCGGAGATGAATTTTCCCGTCAGCACCATTTCCATCGCCAGCGCCTTGCCTACCGCGCGGGTAAGCCGTTGCGTCCCGCCCGCACCCGGCATTACGCCGATCTTTATTTCCGGCTGGCCGAATTTCGCCGTTTCTGACGCCACGATCATATCGCAAAGCATGGCCAGCTCGCAGCCTCCGCCCAATGCAAAACCGCTGACGGCGGCAATGAGCGGTTTCTTTATTTTTTTGATCGCGTCCCAGGTGGCGAACTGGTCGATGTTGTACATGTCCATCGCCGAGAGGCCCGCCATCTGCCTTATGTCCGCTCCTGCCGCGAACGCTTTTTCGTTCCCGCTGATCACGATCGCGCGCACTTCCCCGTCTTCATCCAGCTGCTTCAGCGCGTCGCGCAGTTCCTGCATCAGCTGCAGGTTGAGCGCGTTCAGCTCCTTCGGCCTGTTCAGCTGTATATGCGCGATAAACGGCCGCGCCTGCGGCTGCACGATGATAAAAGCGGGGGTCATTGGTGTATGATTTTGACGTTAAACTATCGCGAAAATAAGCAATAGAAACAATATCAATACGATCAAAGTGCCTATGGCATAGCACAACAATATCAGCACGGAATCAAAGATAGCCCTGCCGAGCGATATGGCGTAGGTATTGCGGAGTGCAAAAATAAAATAGATGTACACCGGTATCATCAGCCATACGTACAGCGCGTCCGAATGCAGCAGCGTGTTCAGCAGCAGCGCGATAATACCGGCCATAAAAATAAAGGTGTGCATGTGTATCGCGAAGATGGCATGGTCCGCATAATAATAGGTTTTCCTGAAAAAGAACCATTTGAGCAGCAGCGCGAAAAACGGCAGCAGCAGGAACATGAGCTTGGGATAACCGTGGGTCATTTTATCGCGGATGGCGTTCTGTACGTTGTCGCCGTACTTGTCCTGCATTTCGTAATAGCGGTGCAGGGTCTTGCGCATCAGGAAGCCGTGCCTTTCGCTTTCGGGAACGGCCTGCTGCAGGGAATCGTACATGATGGCGGCGCGGCCCGTAGTATCCCGGGCGAGCTGCCCCATGGTCTTCATGATATCGACGGCCGCTTTTGTTCTCGCCACTTCGTCCGCATACACCTGCCCGCTGTCCAGCGCCTGTTTCATGCTGATGCCTACGGTGTCGAACACGATGGCGTTTGACTCCTTGTGCGGCTGGCGGACGTAAGGGTTATGCTCCTCGCCCGCGAAGCTGAGCATGAGAAAAAACACGAAGGACGTGAACACGTACAGCCGTATCGGGTTTACATAATCCATCCGGTGGCCCTGGATATATTTTTTGGTAAGCAGGCCGGGGTAGAAAAAAAGATATTTCAGGGTGATGAGGAACTTGGAATCGTAATGCGTGATATCCTGGAAAAAATGGCTGACGAGATGGCCGAAGGATTCTTTTGTTTCCACGTTCTCCTGCCCGCAATGGCCGCAAAAGCGGTCCGGCACT
>JBQCFV010000472.1:0-6585 GCA_051958695.1 Chitinophaga sp.
GCGACTTCGCAGGTATCCACCACAAAAATTGCAGCAGGAAGATCAGCTGTTTCATTTGCCGTTGCCTTTTTCCGAATTATTTTTTGCTTCGCCGGATTCCGGGTTGCCGATAAAAATACCTTTGCCGCCGTTGTATTGCGCGGTATTGTTTTCCACCGCAAAACCTTTCACGCCGTCCATCAGCGCATCCAGCCTGATGCCGTTTTCGTCGTTGCCTTCGGAAAGATTGCTGCCGATGCGTACGTTGCTGCTTTCGGTGCAGCGGATGCCGGAGAGTTTATTCCGTGCCGTTTCATTTCCCTCGATCACCGCATCACTGCAAAAATAAAGCTCGATGCCGCTGCCCCAGGGCGAAGTATCAAACCGGCCGTTCTTTATTGTTACGCCCTGTACATGCGAAAGATGAAGGTTATGATGAAAACCCGCGCCCGGAACAACCGAGCCGCCGTTATCGCTAAAATCGCAGTCAACCACCGTTACGCCTGCGGCGCCGCGGACAGACACGCCGTTTTTTGTAAAATTCTGCACCGTAAGCCGCTCCAGCCGGATGTTGCGTAGCTGCCCCGTATGTTCGCCGAGGAAAAGTATGCCTTCACGGCTGGGCGCGCTCATATAGGAACGGTTGCGCCTGTCCGCGTTCGGATCGTTGTTGGGCACGGGGTTTACCGCTCCTTCGATCAGCAGGTCGCGGATGGTGACGTCGTGCATCATGGTATCTGCGTTTACGATCGTTTTTGTACGCTGCTCCGGCGAAAGCACAAGGACGGACGCGCGCCCTTTTCCCGCCAGCGTTACGCCTCCCGGCATTCTCAGCGGCGACTTCAATATGTGTACGCCTTTGTCCAGCACCACCCATTTACCCGTACCCGCCGCGGCATCCAGCGCGGCCTGTATATTGCCGCCGGGCGCAATGACGGTAGCGGATGCAGGCGCTTGCACGGTAGCTTCGTCCAGCGCGCCATGCAAAGGCGCATGGGGAACGAAGGTTTGTTTTTTCACTGCGCCATTCACCGGTGCGCGGATGCCAATCAATGCATCCATGGCGGAATCCCTGCGCGTCTTTTCATCGATCACCCTTTTGGTGAAAGGCATTTCCAGCCCTTGTATGTTGTGATAATGATGATAAATTCCTTCATAGATATCGCGGAACTTGTTCGTATCGCGGTGCGACAAAATCCCGTACACCGGTATCTCTCCGCCGAGCATATAGGTGGAGGTGTATTCATAACCCAGCCCCAGCCGGTTATCCGCCGCGCCATAAAAGTCCACGCCCTGCGTCCAGGCCACCTGCGCGGCTTTGGCGAATTCGCCGATGCCTAACTGCACATGGCCCCAATCCCGCGTGGTTTCCTGCACCTGGCCGTTGGGATAGATGTATTTCGTGATGCCGGAATTGCCCGGCCCGCGGTAAAACCGCTCTACGGCACTGTTGAATATTTCCCGGTTGTCGGTAAACACGCCGATGCATAACAACGTATTGATGATCGCCGCGTCCCAGTTGCCGTTGGCTTCGGTGAAGAAGTCTTTCACGGTGGGATAATACACCGTCAGCATCAGCCGTTTGAACTGCTCCATATCTTTTTCCTTCCAGCCAGCATCCGTGTACTTCAGAATTTCGGCGGCGTTCAGGAAATAATACGCGGTAAGCCCCACGCTGAGCTTGGCGTTGTTATCGTCGAAATCCCAGAGCCGGTACGCCCAGGCGTTCAGTATCTCTATCGCTTTTGCGGCGTAAGCCCTTTCGCCCGTTATGTACCACATCAGCGCGTGGTCGTACACCGCGTTGGCGCTGGCGGACAATTCCCTGCCGCCGCTGCTGTTGGCGCCATAAGCGCCGATGGAAATATGCGCGCGCGGGCTGGGTTTGAAGTCAAGATTGGTTTTCCTTTTCAGTTTGATGAACGCGTTCTTCCAGGGCTGCTTGCCAGCGAGCACCTGCTGCTTCATATACGCGAGGTCTTCGCGCGTCTGCATCATGCCGGGATGCACGAACTGCTGGGCGTACAAGCTGCCCGCGCATAATATCAGGATGACCGTCAGTATTTTTTTCATAGCTGTTTTTATTGTGGCCTGTCTTCCGGTTTCGCGCCAAAGGCGTAATTCGGTTTTGCCCCCATCACGATCTTCATTTCGCCGCCTTTGAGAATGTCCGTGTGAAGAATAAAGCTCCTGTTATATTTTTTCCCGCGCATGTACACGGCCTGCACGTATTTGTTCTTCGCACTGTTGTTGCTCACCGTCACTTTAAACGTTCCGCCTTCCGGCAATCGGATCACCGCTTCGTCGAACATCGGGCTGCCGATCACGTACGCGCCGCCGGCCGGGAACACGGGGTAGAAGCCGATGGAGGAAAAAATATACCAGGCGGACATCTGCCCGCAATCCTCGTTGCCAATGATGCCGTCCGGCCGGTCGTGGTAGAATTGTGTCATGATCTGCCTTGCCCGCTCCGCTGTTTTCCATTGCTGGCCGCCATACGCGTAGAGGTAAGCGATGTGGTGGCTCGGCTCGTTGCCATGCGCATACTGCCCGATGCCGCCCGTGAGGTCTATCAGCGCTTTGGGATCTGGTTCCGGTTCAAGGGTGAAGAAAGTGTCGAGCTTTTGCAGGAACATTTTGTCACCGCCCAGCATCTCTTTCAATCCATGTACGTCCTGCGGCGCCAGCCAGAGGTATTGCCAGGCATTCCCTTCCGCGTAATCGTTCGCCCAGGGGCGGTAGGATTTTACGGGATCGAAGACGGGGTTCCAGCTGCCGTCCGCCATTTTACCGCGAATGAACATCGTTGCCGGATCGTAATACAGCCGGTAATTTTTTGCCCTTTTGGAAAAGTACGCGGCGTCTTCTTCTTTGCCCATCGCTTTCGCCATCAGCGCCACGCTGCCGTCGCCGATCGCGTATTCCAGCGCACGGGCCACGGGGCGGAATATTTTTACGTCGGAAGGAATGGGTTTGAGATCGCGTACATAACCCAGCCCCAGCGTGTCGGACGTCAGCGTGGTTTTGATCGCTTTCCATGCGCGCTCCGCATCAAAGCCCTTGTACCCTTTCAGGTAAGCTTCCGCGATCACCTGCACGCTGCTGATACCGACCATTGTGCCCGTTTCCCAACCCATCAAATGCCAGATGGGCAGCTTGCCCTGCTGGTCGTAAATCGCGAGCAGGGACTTGACCATATCGTTCACCCGCTTCGGCTGCGTAAGCGCGTACAGCGGATGCACCGCGCGGTACGTGTCCCAGAGCGAGAACACGGAATAATGATCGAAGTCCGCGCCTTCCACCACCTTTTTATCCGCGCCGCGGTAACTTTTATCGTGGTCGTTAAAAAGGCTCGGGTTGATCATCGTATGGTATAACGCCGTGTAAAAAATTCTTTTGTAAGCTTTGTTTTTTGTTTTTATGTGGATGGCTGACAGTTCCTTCTCCCATTTCTCATCCGCACGGCGCGCTATTTCATCAAAGTTCCATCCGGGTATTTCCGCCTCAATGTTCGCCAGCGCATGCTCCGCGCTCACCGGCGACAATCCTACTTTCAGCTCCAGCGTTTCCGGCGGCGCGTCAAAACCGATCAAACCCTTGACTGCACTCCCCTGCGCTTTATTCCCCGCCAGCAGCGAATCTTCGTTATACACCGAAAACCTGTCCACCGGGCGCGACAGCCTTACTGCGAAATACACGCGCTGATCTTTCGCCCAGCCGCGGGAAGCGCGGTACCCCTTCAGCGTTACCGCATCTGTTTGTTCAATGTAGGTATCATAACTTTTATCCTGCATGCCTTCCTTCAGGTCGATGATCACATGCGCGTCCTTCCCTTTTGGAAAATGATAGCGGTGGTAGCCGACCCTTTCGGTAGCGGTCAGCTCCGCATCGATGCCATGATCTTCCAGCCGAACGGCATAATACCCCGGCTTCACTTTTTCATGCGCATGCGAATACTTCGAGCCATAACCTTTCCGGTACGTCTCCTGCCTGCTTTTACCTGTACGCACCGGCCCGGTGAAAGGCATGATGAGCACGTCGCCCAGGTCGCCGATGCCGGTGCCGCTGAGATGCAAATGCGTGAACCCGATAAGCGTACTGTCCGTATAATTGTAGCCGGACAGCCAGTCCCATCCTTTGTAATAATTCATTGGCCCCGGCTGCACGGCGCCAAAAGGCACGTTGGCGCCCACGAACACATGACCGTGCCCGCCGGAACCGATATAGGGATCTACATAACTCGTGAGCCGCTGCGCCTGCGCGGGTTGTATCGCCGCGAGCAGCAGCAGGCTTTTGAATGCGGTCTTCAGAAACATACGCATGGATTTATTTTCCCGGCTTCGCAGCGGGGATCTGTTCACGGAATGGTATTTCTTTTCGCAGCATTTTCGCGGCATAGCCGGCGAGCTGCAGGTAATGGTCGGATGGCTCGTCTTCCGCCAGCTGTACGAACGGGCTTTTGCCCACCGGCGGGTCTTTGGATATTTTGAAGATGGCGGTGGCTTCGTCCACTTCGTCGAACATGGCTACATAGAGCATTTCAGCGCCCGCGCCTATCGCGCCGGATATCTGCCTCCAGAAGAACGCGCCGTTGTTGCGCGGTATCTGGTTGAGCGGGAAGCGTGGGTACATGTTCGTCCAGCTGAAACCGGGGAACACTACGGGTACGTAATCCACTTTATTGTCGCGGCACCAGGCGAGATCGCCTTTTACCTGCTGAAGATATGCGGCGTATTCCGCTTCGTTCTTGAAACGGCCCACCGCCCAGGGATGCACGATGTCCGCCCGGCGCAGCACATCGTGCAGGTGCGGATCGGCGGCGGCGTCTTTTGCAAGATCGCGCCAGTATGCGGGAACGCCCAGCAGTATGGAGCATCCGCCGTATACGGGATCGTTCTGCAAAAAGTCCATCAGCCGCTCAATGCTCCGCAGCGTGTAGTTCCTTCCCGCGAAACCTACGCCCCACAAGGCTACCAGCGGTTTGCCATTGTGATAGAGATAGGTTTGTTTATTGCCGCCGCCGGTCATATGCAAGCTGTCCACGAGGTTTTTCCAGTCGGCGATCAGCATGGGCACGTCTACGCTGTCGCGCATGCCGGAGAGGTCGTACATCACGGCGATGGCGCGGCCGTATTTGCGGGAGGCTTCCAGCGCGTGATGCATTACGCGGTTGTTGTGATGCCGGTTCCTGCCGCCTCTTACCTGGCCGACGAACCGTTGCAAGAATACGCCGTCTATGCCGTAGTCCTTCATCCATTTAAAATGAAGGTCTACGGTAGAGGCGTCATAAGAACTAAAAACATATGCGGCACTGCCGTCAGCATGGATGAAAGGCGTTTTGTACTTCTTTGTGTATTCTTTTGTTTCCGGCCATATATCGACCTTGATATTTCCCGGCTCCAGCGTTCCCCTGGCCACCCAATGGTTCCAGTTGCGGCCGGCGCCGTCGTCCGGCGTGTTGAACCAGCCCTGGTAGCCGGCCATCACAAGACCTTTATAACTTTTGTAAGCGGAGGTTCTGCTATGTTTCTGTTGTGCGAAGGCGCCGCCGTATATGCAAAGCAATACCGGCAGCACGCTGCACCATTTCTGAAAAATGCGCATCATGCCTGATCCCGTTTAAGAATAAATAAAAGAGAACCGGGGCGGGACCGCAAAGGCCCTGCCCCGGTACAAGCGTTGTTACGGCGCTACCGTAACGGTGCTGATAGTAGTGTAGTTGTATTTTTTGTAGCTGTCGTTCACCCGTACGCCCACTCTCACGTAATAAGTAGTGGCGTATTTCATCGGCGCGGAGGAAGTGATCGTCACGTCCATGGCCTCTTTGCCGGGTGCGGCCTGCGCGGCGCCCACGATGGTATTGTCCCAGTTGTTGTTGCCCACGTACTGCGTGGTGGAAATGAACAGCTGGTAGTCCAGCAGCGCGGGTTGCGTGAGCCCTGCGGGTGCGTCGTTGCGGGTGAAACGGAAGGTGGCCGTCACCTTTTTGTCGGCGGTTACCGAAGGCGGCGTCACCCATTCGACATTTATGTACGGCACTACGGTGAAGTCCACGCGGGTACTGGCGCCGCCGCGAAGGTCCACGATCTTCATGTCCGCGCTGTCGATGGGATAAAAAGGCCCGTCCCCCGGCGTTACGCGGTACTGGCCGGGAAAAAGCTTGGTATTGATGAAGCTGCCGTCCTGCTTGAAGTTGAGGAACATCGGGATGGGCGATTCGCTCCAGCTCAGCTCGTCCAGCTTGAGGCGTACGCTTCCCCCGCCCTGTTCCAGCTGCAGGCCGGTCTTGCCGTCGTTGATGCTGCCTTCCAGCGTGGCGTTGGGCTGGGCGTAGTTATCTTTTTTGCAGGCCGCGCCGGATACGATCGCGGCAAAACATAAAAGGCTATAAAATATTTTTCTCATTGCGCTTTTTTTAAGATCCATTAATAACCGAGGTTCTGCTCCAGTCCTGGGTTCTTCGTCCGTTCGCCGCCCGGTATCGGCTCGTAATACATCTTTACCTGGAAGGTGAAGGAAGAGTTCCTTTCATCGAACCGGCAGTCAAAAATGTATTTGCCTTCCACGTAATCGATGGTTACCGGATGCGCGCCTTTGGCGAACAGG
>JBQCFV010000473.1:0-3077 GCA_051958695.1 Chitinophaga sp.
TGGACGCCTGGAACGCGATGGGTGCGAACGCCAGCCAGAGCGCCTGTTCCTTGGCCTGTAACGCGGTTTTTGTTTCCTTGGTAAAAAAATTCATGGGTGATCTGCTGGTTTAAAAAGATTTACAATTTCACGTTACTGAATACCATCGCGGCATTGCATCCGCCAAAGCCCGAGGTGGTCTTGAGAAAATGCCTCATGGGCCGCCGCGTTATGTCGCTGCTTACCATCAGCGGCTGACTGGTGCCGGGCGAAACAAAACCTGCCGTGGGCATCACTGTTTCTTCGCGCAGACCGTACATGCTGATCACGGCCTCGATGAGCCCGGCGGCGCCGAGGGTGTGGCCGTAATATCCTTTGAGGCTGTTCACCGGCGTTTCCGCCAGGCCGGCGAGATGAAAGGCTTTGGCTTCCATTTCGTCGTTGTACAGGGTGGCGGTGCCATGCGCGGACACAAAGCCGATATCTTCCGGCAGCACGCCGCTCAGCCGCATCGCGGTGGTAACGGCGGCGGCCAGTTCGGCGCCCGTTCTTGACGGGCCTGAAATATGGTTGGCATCGTTGCTCGTGGAACCTTCGCCGAGGCGGATGGCCATTTTCCCGCGCAACAATGTTTTGTTCTTTGTTAAAATAACGGTAGCCGCGCCTTCTCCCAGCGTGATGCCTTTCCTGTCCGCGTCAAAGGGGCGGCAGGGTTCGTCGCTCACGGCCTGGAAAGAGCGGAAGCCCGAAAGCACGAAATTCGTGAGCACATCGGCACCGCAAACCACGGCGTGATCGTATTGCCCGGAGCGGATCAGCCGCTGCCCGATCAATATGGCCAGCAGCCCGGAAGTGCAGGCGTTGCTGATCACTAACGGGCGGGCGGCCGCATTAAAATATGCCGCTATCTTCGCGGCGGTGTTATGCAGCAGCATAGGCCCGGTATTCGCGCCCAGCCCCTGTTCCAGCAGGGCGATGTTGCCTTTTGTAGTGGATACGATAAAGGCGGTGCGGGAGTCGCGGAGAGTGATGCCTGTTTGCGAGAGCGCGTCTTGTATGCTCAGTACGAGCAGCTGCTCGAATTTCGTGTATCCGGAAACGTTAGCCGCGGTTATGAGCGGTTGCAGCAGCGCACCGGGGATCACCGAGCCGAAAAAACCGCCAGGCTGGCGGCTGATGCCGCTTTTGCCGGCGCGCACCCGGTCGAAATTCTCCCGGGCGGTAGTTCCCAACGGGGAAACAATGTTTTCCGCAACTGCAAATACCTCCGTCATACCAATCCCCACTGCTTTTTCCATTCCGCAAAGAAGGGCGGAACGGTGAGTTGCAACATGGACCCTTCTTTGTCCAGGAAAACCTGCGTGGACGAACCGGTGCACACCACTTCGCGGGTGGCGGCGTTGTACAGCGTGTACTCGAAGCGGATCTTCGCGGCGTCGGTGTTCACGTAGCAGGTTTCCACCACTACCGTGTCGCCGTACCGGAGCGGCCGTTTATAATTGCATTCCACGTTTACCACGGGCACGGTGTAACCGTGATCGAAAATGTCAAGATAACGCAACCTGTATTTGCCGCCGAAGGCTTCGCGCCCGTCCTCGAAATACCGGATGTAATGGCCGTGCCATACGATCCCCAAAGGGTCGGCCTCGTTGAACCGCACCAGCACTTCCGCACACTCGCTTAATACAGGTTGCATGTAATGTTTTATACTTTTTGTTGAATTATTCTCCGTACTCGGATTTCCACGTTTTGTATTTCTTCTTCTCGATGTCGTCGATGATCTCTTTTACACCGCTGAGATATTTGTTGGCAAAGCCGAAGGTCACGTTAAAACGGCCACCCAGCTCACCGTCCATCTGTTCGGTGAAAAGCACTTTTTTGGCTTTCATGTCCACGAGGGTCACGGAGATGGAGATCTCCTTTTTGGTATTGTTCATGCCGTCTGCGACAAAAAGCAGGCCCAGGCCGGTTTTACCCTGGAAGTCGAAACCTTTTACGAGTGCGGCTACGTCTTCCGGTTTCAGCGCTTTGTAATCGTCGGAGTTGTCGGACTTGATATCGTCCGGGTCGATCTTATTGTTCCTTTTGTTAACGGGACCGATGTCCGTGCTTACTTCGCTGCGGTTGAACGCGTCGGCGATCGTGTATTTTTTGAATTCGTTCACTACTTTCTGGTTGATGCTCGCGTAGTGCACTTCGGGGATGTCGTCCGTTTTGAGCGCGGCATCGCCGATGATCTTCGATTTGGTGAAATCGATTCCCAGGTAGGTCAGTTTTACGGACCTGTCAAATACGTCTTTTGCGGTTTGGGCGGTTGCCGCGGTTACTGTCAGCATAAAGGCCACAAAGGGCAGAGCCAGGTGTTTGATTTTCATTTTGCTTATTTATTTTGGGACACAAAAATTTTCATATCGCATTGGGCCATGAGGCGGCCGTTCTGCTTCACGGTGCCATGCACTACGGTGGCGTTGAACACTTCGTGCTCGATCACGATCTCCGTTTCGACGCTCGTTCCCGCCTGCGGCAGCTCGAGTATCTCCAACTGCTGGATGGCGCCGATAAAGCCGAGGGGCACGGGCACGTTCTGTTTTTTGGCAAGATAGCCGATGCGCGCCGCGGCGGTCTGCGCGATATTTTCCACGAGCCCCGGCGCCATGAACAGGCCGTTTTCCACGAATACATTATCCTCCGCGATATCCAGACCGGTGCGGATATTTTTATCCCCCGCTTCGAGCAGGCGGCTGATCATCACGATCGGCGGGCGTTGGGGAATGTATTCCGTTATGTCTTCTTTGTTGATCATGGTATATCAGTCTTTTGACCAGAAATCATAATAGTTGAACCACTGCAGGGGGTACTGCCGCACCTTCTCTTCCATTACGGCCACAAAATCGTTCATGGACGCTTCCAGCCCTCCCTGCTTGGCGCCCTGGTATACTTTGGGCGGAGTAGCGGACAGGTGATAATGCGTACCGGTTTCTTTAAAAGCAAAAACGAACGACACCGGCACCCTGAAGGTGGAAGCTAACAGGAAAGGACCAACGGGAAAACGCGCCGTTTCACCGAGAAACGGTATTTCCGCCGTTTTATTTCCTTCC
>JBQCFV010000474.1:0-8792 GCA_051958695.1 Chitinophaga sp.
CATCAACAATTACGCCACGGGTTACCAGACGCTCAGCAAAGAACGCGCTACGGGGGCTTTCGCCACCGTTACCGCTTCGTCGCTGAAACAGCAGCGCCTCAGCGATCTCAATTCCCTGCTCGAAGGGCGCGTGGCCGGTTACAATAACGGGCTCATCCGCGGCACCACTTCCATGAACGGCGTTACCAGTCCGCTATACGTGGTGGACGGCTTCCCCGTGGAAAACACGACCTTCGGCTTTGGCGGTTCTCTTGAAGAAAACCTGCCCGGCCTCAACCTGGAAGATATCGAAAAGATCACCGTGCTGAAAGACGCGGCCGCTGCTTCCATCTATGGCGCGCGCGCCGCAAACGGCGTGGTGGTTATTATTACCAAGAAAGCAAGAAAAGGCCGGCCCCAGGTAAATGCTTCTTCCACCTTCACCTTCCGCCCCTATAATTATTATACGGGAAGGCTCACCAATTCCGCCGAGATACTCGGGCTGCAAAAGGAATGGGCCGACAACAATCCCAACTTCCAGGCCCCGGATGCGGCCACTTATGCCAACTCGCTGCTGGAAAACAAGGTGTATATCGACCAGGGCGCAGATGCATATCTCAATTTTTACGCGGGTAATATCAACCAGCAGGAACTGGATACGAGGCTGAACAGCCTGGCCGGACAGGGATATAAATATTACGACGATGTGGCGGATTACGCCAAACGCAATACTTTGCTGCAGCAATACAATGTGAGCGTAGCGAACGCCAGCGACAGGAACGCTTTCTACGCGTCCGTTACCTACCGCCACAACGCGATGGAGGATAAATATACCGCGAACAAGAACCTCGGGCTGAACGTGCGCAATACCGCACATCTTACGCCCTGGCTGGATTTTGAAGTGAGTACCTACCTGCAGTACACGGACGGTAAAAGACAAACCTACGACCCGATGTCTCCCGGGTACGGCGTGATGCCATACGACTATCTGAAAAACACGGACGGCACCAATTTTACCATGCCGGCCGAACGCCGCCTCAACGGGAACACAATGTTCTACATCAACGAGTACAATCTCTACGGCATGGACATTACCCCGCTGGATGAGACCGGGCGCAACCTTGAGAAGACCAACGGCTTCATGAGCCGCAGCTATGCAAAGCTGAACGTGAAGTTTGCCAAATGGCTGAACTACCAGGTATCGTTCCAGTACGAGAACAATAACCTGCGCAGCAATACGCTGTACGATAAAAACAGTTATTACGTTCGTAACCGTGTGAACAGTTTTGCCGGGAACACCGCGGCCGACGGCTTCTTTTACCTGCTGCCATACGGCAATATCTACCACCGCGAAAACCAGCTGAACACGGCATACAACTTCCGCCAGCAAATAAATTTCGACAAGGACTTCGGCCGCTACCACAACGTGACCGCCATCGCGGGCACGGAAATAAAGAATATGAAGCTGGAGCTGAACGATCAGACGCAATACAACTACGATCCGAACGTGCTTTCCTACGATCTCGTGGATGCAAAGGCCCTCGCCAATCCGCAGGGGACTTTTTTTAACGGCACTTTCTCGGGCAGCGATCTCGGTTTCGATCACGAAGCGGTCAAACGCTTCGTATCGTTTTACGGGAACGTGGGTTATTCTTACGACGACCGGTACCTGCTGACGGGAAGCCTCCGCTGGGACCGTTCCAATCTTTGGGGCACCAGTTCAAAATACCAGAACAAACCGCTCTGGTCGGTAGGCGCGGGCTGGAACATCTACCGCGAGCCTTTTTTCACACCGGGCTTCGTTACCTTCCTGAAGCTGCGCGGCTCGTACGGCGTGGGCGGCAACATTTCCACGAGCGCCGCGCCCTTTATGACCGCTTATTACGCCCCGAACTACCAGGTGGGGGGCATACAAGGCAGCATCGACTCCCGGCCAAACCCGCTGCTGTCCTGGGAGCGCACGTTCACCGGCAATATCGGGGTGGATATCACGATGTATGACAACCGCATTACCGGCGCGGTGGACTATTACCGCAAACAGGGCAAAGACCTGCTGGCAAACACGATGGGCGTGCCCACGGAAGGGTTCGGTTATTCCACCTACGAGATCAATAACGGGGGGATGACGAACCACGGCATCGAGACGACCATCAGCGCGGACATCGTCCGTTCCAAAAACTGGAAATGGAACCTCACCGGCATGTTCGCCTATAACAAAAACAAAGTGACTTATGTGAACGTGGAGGCGCCGGTGTATTTCCTGCAGCTGGATTACCCGATGGCATACCCCCGTATCGGCAATCCTTACCAGGCGCTCTACGGCTACGAATGGGCCGGTCTTAGCGCGGACGGCCTGCCCCAGGTATACGATGAAAAGGGAGACATTGCCACTTTTTCGCCCAGCGAGCTGGACGCGATCAAATATCTCGGCACCACGGTGCCCACGTACAGCGGCTCGTTCAGCAGCTCTCTCGATTTCAGGGATTTTACCTTTGCGTTCCTGCTCACTTACGAAGGCGGGCATAAGATGCGGAACACATTTCTGCCGATGCTTGGCAACGCCTACAACTCCAACATGTTCACCTACATGACCCGGTTCAGCGCGGTGAACCGCGACATCGAGAACCGCTGGCGCAAACCCGGCGACGAGGCCACGACGAATATTCCGAGGGCGGTTTTCGCGGAAGACCCGGCTTTCAGCTCGGACATGTACACGATGTACAGCAACGCGTCTATCAACGCGCTGAACGCGGCCAACATCCGCATGCGCAACGTGTCGCTGGCGTACAACCTGCCGCAGCGGCTGACCCGCCGGGCCTTTATGCAAAGCGCGCGTATACAGTTCAACGTAGAGAACGCTTTTATGATCGCGCCGGACAAAACCGCCAAATACCTGATGGGTGGTTATGTAAGACCGAATTATGTATGGAGCCTGCAAATCGGGCTGTAAACACCGAACCTTTAAAAAAGTAAAAAGGCTATGAAGCGAATTATCAGACTGAACATATACATTGCGCTGGCGCTGGGCATGGCGCTGGCGAGCGGCTGCACCAAATACCTGGACATTCTGCCCAAAGGCCGCAAGATGCCGACCACGCTGGCGGATTATGAAGCGCTGGTGCGCGACGAATACGGCGCGCAGCGTTACCCGAACCTGCAGGCGATCCACCTGCTCAACGACCGTTTCCAGCGGGTGGAAGCGCTGAATTTTTCTCCGCTCACCAAGGCCAATTACATGTGGGAAGAAGGAACGAACCGCATCACCTACAACAACAGCGACGAATCCGCCTATTATTCCGCCTACGCCGCCATTTCCACCTTCAACCTGCTTGTGCAGCACGCGCCGGAAGCTACCGAAGCGACGGACGAAGAACGGAAGGTGCTTATCGCGCAGGCAAAGCTGGGCCGCGCCATGCATTATTTCCTGGTGCTGAACTATTACGCGGACACCTACGAAGCGTCCAGCGCCGCTACCAAATTGTCTGTACCGCTGATCGAAAGCGCGGACATCGGCGCGCCTTACCGGCAGGTAACCATCCAGGAAATGTACGATTACATCCTCCGCAATACCACCGAAGCGCTGCCGGACCTGCCCGTGAAAGGAGCCACCATCCTGCACGGCTCCAAAGGCGCGGGACATGCCTTCCTGGCACGCGTGTACCTGCAAATGGGAGATTACGACAAAGCCCTTGCCGCCGCAAACGACGCGCTGGCGCAAAACGATCAGCTTTTCGACTGGGTAGCATATTACAACAACAACAAAGCCCAGATCGACCAGCCTGACGTATATCCCAGCCTGCCTTCGCCGCGCGGGTACGACTTCGTGGAGAACTACATTTTCGGGCATGAAGACGCTACTTACAGCAAAAGGGAATACAACCTCCGCACGGACCGCGGCGCACGTTTCGAAGCGGGCGACGCCAGCTTTATGAGCCGCTGGAAGCTGCGTACCATCGGCACCGATACTTATTATTACGGCATCGAGACGGGCCGTTTCAACGATGGCGGCATCACTACCACCGAAATATATCTCGTGAAAGCGGAATGCCTGGCGCGGAAAAAAGACTTCGCCGGCGCCATGCTGGCCCTCAACGCTGTTCGCGCAAAACGTATACTGCCGGCGCAATACACGGAGCTCACTGCCGCGAGCACCGAAGAGGCTATCGCCCATATCCGCCAGACCAAGGAGAACTCCACGCTTTTCTCCATCGTGGCGTTTGCGGACATGCGGAGGTTTAACAAAGAACCGGCGTATGCGCGCACGCTTACCAAAAACGAGGGCGGCGCAAACCTCTCGCTCGCACCGGATTCGCATATGTGGACGATGCCCTTCCCGCAAGGCGCCATCAGCAACCCCGGCAACGGAACCATTCAGCAAAACGTAAATCAATAACCCATCATGAAAAACACATTCTTCAGCAAAAACATTTTTACCGCGGCGGTTCTCGCGCTGGCGGTAGTGTTCTCGTCCTTCCAGGATAAAGGGAAATATACCATCACCGGTGATTTCAGCGGCCTGCCCGACGGCACCGTGCTGGAAATGATCCCTTCCGGTACCCACAACGAAGAAAAGCCCGTGGCTTCCGCAACGGTGAAAGCAGGACATTTTACCTTTTCCGGCAGCGTACCGGGCCCGCGTTTTTTCTTTATAAAGGTCGCCGACGGCGGATATGGCGGCTTCTCCCTGATGGTGGAGAACGCGGACATCAAGGTAAGCGGCAAAGCGAATGCCGGCAAGGAAGGCAAACTGGCGCTCACTGACGTAGAAGTGACCGGCAGCGCATCGCATGCGGTTTATAAAGAAAAAACATCGCAGCGCGGCCGTCTCGACGAATTATATACCGCCTACCACGAACGCGGCAAGGACGTAATAGCTAAACTGAATGCGGCCCGCAAAGCGAAAGATACCGTGCTGCAGAAACAGATCATCGCATCCGCGGCTTACAAGCAGTTCGAAAAGGAAGAGCATGATTTTTTCACCACCGTCAGCGACTCCATCACCGCGCTGATCGCGGCGAATAAAGATACCTGGTGGGGGCCTTTCCTCATGCTGCATAACTTCAGTTATTTCACGCCGGAGCAAAAGCCGCTCTATGAACAGTTTTCCAAAGAAGCAAAGGAGAGCTATTACGGCAAGGTAGTGCACGACGACCTTTACCCGAAAAGTTATATCGGCCAGAAAGCGCCTTCCCTGGCGTTCGCCGGTACGGACAAAAAACCGGTATCCTTCGCTTCCATGGCGAAAGGCAAAAAATACGTGATCATCGACTTCTGGGCATCCTGGTGCGCTCCCTGCCGCAAGGCAGTGCCTGCGCTGAAAGCGTTCTACGCCGAACATAGCAGCGAGGTGGAGATCATCAGCGTGTCCATCGACAAAAAAGACGCTGACTGGGTAAAGGCGGACAAGGAAGAAAACTTCCCCTGGCATAGCTTCCTCGACCGTCAGGGCATTTCGAAGGCTTACCAGGTAAAGGCGATCCCGGCCATGTTCCTGCTGGATGCGAAAGGGATAGTGGTAGCGGAGAATGTGAGTTTGGACGAGATAAAGAAGAAATTGTAATAGCTGAAATGACAGCCGCCACGTAATGGCCGTTCCGTAAAGGGGCGGCCATTGTGTTTATACAGGATATTCGAAATGATGCATCAGAGATGCCCGCCATGTTCCAGCCGGGGCGGAAATGTGAATTTTCAATCCTTCTTGGCGAAAATAAGTCCAGTCCCCATGTTTTTTAAACCGCCCGAATGCCCTAGTTTTGATATCGCAGGTACTACGGATTTTTCATGGATATCGCTTTACTACAGGAACAGGTCGCCGTCTACCGGAATGAAGAAGCATACAAACAGCTGTTCCTTCATTTCTACAAAGGTCTCGTGCGCTTTGCCGATACGTACGTACGGCAGGGCGAAGTGGCGGAAGAGCTCGTGTCCGACGCCATCCTGAAGGTATGGACCATGAAAGAGGACCTGGCCAACGTCCGCAACCTGAAAGTCTATCTTTTTAAAGCCGTCAAAAATGCCGCGATCAATTACCTGGTGAAAAGCCGGAATTACATCACCTGCGACATCGACAATATCGCCCCGGCCTCGTTTGTTTCCTATCTTACGCCGGAGGACATCTGCATCAGCCGCGAGCTGAAGAACGACTTCGCCAAAGCCATTTCCCAGCTTCCCCCCAAATGCCAGATGGCTTACAAGCTGGTGCGCGAGGAAAAATTCAGCTACAGGGAAGTAGCCTCCATCATGGAGATCTCCGAAAACACGGTGGACCGCCACCTCAATATCGCCATGCGCCGCCTCGCGGACGTATTTAAAACCTACCGCAGCAGCTCCGCTGAAAAATTCTGAAAATTTCTGAAAAAGGATTGGGGACTTTGTCCCGCGATCTTGTCTTATTAGCAATTACCCGTTGTTAAATGCAGGAGGACCGATTTTATCATTTAATGAGCCGGCTATTGTCCGGGAGCGCCAGCGACGCTGAAGCGGCGGAGCTGCGGCAGCTGATCGCGGAGGACGAGGCCCTGCGCGTCCTGTACTGGCAGATGGTGCCGGGAACGGAGGAACAGGAGGAGGAGGAACAGTCCGATGCGCTGCAGGCTTACGCCACCCACTACACAAAAATGCAGATCGCCGGGCTGATGGAAGAGGCGGAAACGCCCGCGCCACGGAGGTTCCGCAGAACGCTGACAATGGCCGTCCTGCTGCTTTTGCTTGTCTCTGCCGGTGGCTGGTGGTACTGGTCAGCACTATCTACCCAAAAACGCGAGGCCCTGGCCCAGGAAGTAAAAACACCAAGAGGATCGCAGTCTTATTTCACCCTGGCGGACGGCACGGAAGTGTGGCTGAACTCCAACAGCAAGATCACCTACGGGGAGGACTTTAATCATTCCTCCCGCACGGTGCGGCTCACCGGCGAGGCTTATTTTAAAGTGGCGAAGGACGAGGAAATGCCTTTTATCATCGAGGCGGGCGGACTGAAAGTAAAAGTGCTCGGCACCGTATTCAATATCAGGTCGTACCCGGACGAGCAGAACACGGAAACCACGCTGATCAGCGGTTCCGTGGCCATCACGCTTACGGACCAGCCCGGCAACACGATACAGCTGAAGCCCGGTGAAAAGCTCGCCGTGCGCAACCGCATCAGCCCGGTATACAGGGCGCCGCATAGTCCTGACAGCCTGGAGGCGCAGCAAAGCCCGATACTAACGCTCAGCAAGCTGCACAAAGATCCGCTGGACGGCACGCTGCTGGACGCGGGATGGAAAGAAGGCAAGCTGATATTCGACGGGGACGGCTTCGGGAAAGTAGCTTCCAAGCTGGAAAAATGGTACGACGTTACCGTGGTCGTGGAAAACGACGCATTATATAACGCCAGCTTTACCGGCGTTTTTGAAAAAAAATCACTCGCAGATGTATTGAACGCGCTGCAGGCTACAGGAAAAATAGCATACAATCAGGACAATGATACCGTGTACGTTCGCTAACAGATATTCACTTACCAGAATCGCTAACAAATCAGCATCGCTAACAAATTTTCACGTTAACATATTGAATATGGTATAAACAATCACGATCAACTGAAA
Organism: Chitinophaga sp.; assembly: GCA_051958695.1. Taxonomy (GTDB): domain Bacteria; phylum Bacteroidota; class Bacteroidia; order Chitinophagales; family Chitinophagaceae; genus Chitinophaga. The sequence continues at coordinate 7,560 of JBQCFV010000474.1, forward strand.
TCGCAAAAAGAAGGAGAATGCTTGCGACATTCTCCGTTCTTGGGCAATGTAAGGCTTCTCCGTACATCAGGGAAGGGGAAGCCTATTTTTCAAAACCTAACACCAAAAGTATGAAAAAAATCAGATTGGGTCCGGGTACGAGCCCCGGTCGTCCTCTCGCGCCAATTATCAAGCTATTGTTCATGATGAAACTGACGGCCATTATTATTTGTATGTGTTCCATACAATCCTTTGCGCTATCCGGCTATGCGCAGGAAAAGGTGACGCTAAGCATGAAACAGACTTCCCTCCGGAAAGTTTTAAAAGCCATCGAAAAGCAGATACCTGTTCATTTCGTGTACAACAACGAAATGCTGCAGGATCTTGCGCCGGTGGACATTGAGGTAAAAGACAAAACCTGGACCGAGACATTGCGGCAGGTATTGAAAGACACCAAGCTGGATTATAAAACCATCGCCGGCAACCTGGTGGTGATAGCGCCCGCGGGCGACAAGCCTCACGCGGTGCAGGCCATTGTGGCGCACGGCAAGGTGACCGACAGCCAGCAGTTGCCGCTCATCGGCGTAAGCGTTTGGGAAAGAGGCACCACTAACGGCACCATTACCAAGGAAGACGGTTCGTTCTCCCTCACCGTAAAAAGCGATACCGCCACGCTGATGTTCAAGTTCGTAGGATATGTAACGCAGGAAAGACGCGTTACTTCCGCCGCCATGAACATTGTGCTGGAAGAAGGCAATACCGCGCTGAACGAAGTGGTGGTGGTAGGTTACGGTACGCAGAAAGCGGCGAACCTCACCGGCGCCGTTTCCACCGTAAACGCCAAAACCCTCGAAAGCCGGCCGCTGGTGAACCTGGCGCAGGGCCTGCAGGGCTCCATGCCCGGTCTGCGCGTGAACCTGAACAACGGCGCTCCCGGCCAGGGCGCTTCCTTTAACATCAGGGGCGACAACCCCGTTGGCAGCGGCGCCGCCCCACTGGTGCTGGTGGACGGCGTGGTGATGGACCCCAACCTCATCAACCCGGACGACGTGGAAAGCGTGACCATGCTGAAAGACGCGGCTTCCGCCGCCATCTATGGCGGCCGCGCGGCTTACGGCGTGCTGCTCATCACCACCAAAAGCGGGAAGACAGGAAAGATCAATATCAGCTATTCCGGCAACTATACCCTTTCCCGGCCTACCCGCCTGCCCGACTACCTGAGCGGCCCCGAGTACATCAACATGTTCCGCGACG
>JBQCFV010000475.1:0-3012 GCA_051958695.1 Chitinophaga sp.
CTGTTCGGCAAGATCAAAACCGGCAGCCGCTATACCCGCATCACCATCAGCCTCGAGTTTTCAGAGCTGAACCAGCTGCTGATGAGCAGCGGCGAACTGGGCATGGAGATCAGCAACACCATCAAAAAACGCCTGGCCAACCCCGCGGTGGCCAAACCGCTGGTGATCGACATCAAGGCGGAATTTGGCGAACCGCTGAAGCTGGACAACTGCTATCTCGAAGTATACAAACCGCAGCACCAGGAAAACGGCAAATGGACGGAAGACAAGGACGCGTTTTATTTCGTGGACAAGATCCTGTCAAAAAAAGAATTCGAAAAACGTTCCAAGGAAGCGGAAGTAAAAACCAAGATCCAGGAATGCCTGGAACTGATCGGCGGATCGTACGTGTATTACCAGCGCCTCCGCAGGCTCGGCATCACCGAAGAAGAAGCTAAGCTCCGCGCCGGTTTGCAGGACGAATTGCTGTACAAGCTGAGCTATTACCTGAATAAACTGAAGGATTAAATATCCTTTATCGCATAAAAAGCCCCCGGTTGCTGATGCCGGGGGCTTTTTTATTTGGGAAGAACGGGTCTTCCGCGAATATATTTTTCTAAAAATTCTTCACCACTCTCCCCACTCGTCCATACTGGTCCATACTTTCCACCACTACCCTGAAATTTTTGGTATTATCATTATTATAGAAAATAATGCGCGCCGTATGGTTGGAGCTGTCGATCTCCAGGTTCGGGCTCCAGAACAGCGTAAGGCGCTTGTCCGGCAGCTCGTGGATGGGTTTGCGCACGGAGTAATCGGGATTGTAAAATTCCTTGATGATCTTGTAACCGCCTTTTTTCAGCAGTTCCAGCCCCTTTACGTTCGGGTCAGGACGAGCGTCGCCGCCGCGGCGCGTCCATATCGCAACGGCGCCGTTGCCGCCGCCGATGCCGCCCATGAACGGGGGGCGGAACACTTTGATCATCGCAACGTCCTGCATCGGGATGTTGGCGACGGTGCTGATGTCTACCGGCATCTGGTCGAGGTATACGCCGGGGGAGCCGCCGCGCCACGACAGCACGGGGTTGCTGATGTCTCCGGTGATCTGCAGGCCGGGCACGCGCGCCTGGAGGTATTGAAATACGTTGAAGGAGGTGGCGTTCTCGTTTGTCAGGTCGAACGTCATGGCATTGCCGCCGGAGAACATGCCGCTGGCGTATTTCTTTTCCACGGTTTCAGCGGCGGTCGGTTGTTTGGCGGTGATGTCCACGCCGGACAGCTGTATCGTCCTGTTGTTGATCCTGCGGTTTACGTTATTGCTTTCCACTACCGTGGCGAGGTAATTTTTTAAGATCCGGTTGTCCAGCGGGGGAGGCGGCAATAATGGGATGGGCGTTTTTACCGTGGTGTACACGTCGAAGAAATGCCGGTCGAACTGCACGTCCACGTCCTTCCATTTTTTATTGGTCATGTTGCCCTGGAAGTACAGGTTGGCGGTGTCGTTATAGAACAGGTTGTTCAGCTGGAAGCTGCCGTCAGGGCTTACCGGCGCGGAAGCGAAGGCGGAGGAGCTGTCTATGGGTATCTTGATCAGGAAGTTCACCGATCCGTCGGTTACGGGCCTGCCGCCTGCGGTGCGGGCTTTACCGGAAATGTTGATGCCCTGTTCGTATGGGAACCGGAGCTCCGGGTATTTGTCGTGCAGGATTTCTTTCCAGCTGTACCTTCTCCATCCGTTGGTGAGCATTACGAGATCGATGGCCTGCAGGGTGCTGGCGCTGTCGTTCCTGAAATACCAGGCGGGATTGTGAACGTATCCGTGCAGGTCGGAGGTGAGCAGGGTATGGCTCACGATATTGTCGGCCCAGGGGGCGGAGCCTACCACGTCCGCATCCGTAACGGAGGCGCTGATGCGGCCGCGCATGGAATCGGGCACCTGCAATACCAGCTCGGTGCGCTCGCGCGGGCCTTTATTCAGCTCCTGCGGATCGAGGAAATATTCGATCTGGTCGTTTTTCTTTCTTACATACACCAGCCGTTCGGTAAGGGGATTGCCTTGCTGATCGAACAGCGTGAGGGTGATGATGCCGGTGGGTATCTGCGTGGCGGGAATGAGGCCGCTCACTTTGCCTTCCGCAATGTTGAGGTTGGCTTTGTAGATCACCTGGTTCTGCATGGTGGCGATCAGCAACAGCTCGTTCATACTGCTGTCCAGCCCGTTGAAGCCGGTGAGATAAAATATCCTGGCGCCGCGGTTGTACACTTTCAGCGCGATGCCGGAAGATTTTACGGCGGGCAGGCTGATGGTCTTCTGTTGCCCGCTGGCGGTGGCTACCACGGCTTTGTAGGTTTCCCCGGCAACGGGTTTCAGCTCGAACGATCCCATGCCGTCGTGTATGGTCTCGATCACGGCCACCTGCTTGTCTTTGCTGTCGCGCACGGCGCCGGCCACCTTGATGGGGTAGCCGTTCTGATCGATGGCTTTGAAGGCCACGGTGCTGTTCACATCGGTGATGAGGTCGCCGCCTTCGGGGAAGAACTGTACGGAATAGTCTTTGGAAGCGGGCGTTACGTCGCCGCCTTTGCCGGTTTTCGGGTCCAGCACCTGGATGTTCTTATAAAAAAGGAAAGTGCTGTCGAAGTTGAGCATCCATGCGGTATAGGCTCTCACCTGGTAGAGGCCGGGCTTCATGTTTTCCGGCAGGGCGAACTGGCCTGCGGCGCCGCCTTCGTTGATGAGGAGCAGCTCTTTCTGCACGATGGCCCCTTTGGCGTCACGCAGCTCCGCGTAGAGGTTGCGGGCGCCGAGGGCGGGCAGCTCGTTGAGCGTTACGTAGGCGGAGAACCAGATGTTCTCGCCTGCGGCGTAATAATCTTTATCGAAATGCAGGTACACTTTTTCCTGCGGATAATTCATGGCAAATTTCTCTAAAGCTTTGATGATCCTTTCGGTCCAGTCGTCGGGTCGGGAAAAGCCCAGCGAGCCCCAGATGGCCGTCGCCATAAGGCCCACGCCAAGCAGGATTCTCAGCT
>JBQCFV010000476.1:0-2623 GCA_051958695.1 Chitinophaga sp.
AATAATCTCGTGGTCATCAAAAGATCAGAGCTGCCCCCCGGCGTGATCACCGTAAAAGGCCGCATCACTGACGCTAAAGGCGTACCGCTGCCCGGTGTGACCGTAATGGCCGGCCCCGGCAAAGGCACCGTGAGCAACGCGGACGGGGAATACACTATCCAGGTGGACGAGAACGGCAGCCTCAGCTTCAGCTACATCGGCTACGTAACGCAAACGGTGAAGATCGACAAACAGACCACGCTCAACATCGTGCTCGTGGAAGATACCGACAAAGAGCTGGGCGAAATAGTGGTGGTAGGTTACGGCAGCGTGAACAAACGCGATCTTACCAGCGCCGTTACCAACCTGCGGCAGGGCGATCTTATCGCCGGCGCCGTATCGCCGCTGCAGGCCATACAGGGGAAAGTGCCGGGCCTCACCATTTCAACCGGCAACAACGGTACCGACCCTAACGCGGGCGTTTCCATCCAGCTGCGCGGGGTGAACTCCATCAACGCTTCGCAGGGCCCGCTGATCGTGATCGACGGTATTCCCGGCGGCAGCATCAATTCTGTTATCAGGGAAGATATTGAATCCATCAACGTATTGCGCGACGCCTCCGCCGCGGCCATTTACGGCACCAGGGCGTCCGGCGGCGTGATCCTCATCACCACCAAAAAAGCGAAAGCGGGGCAAACGAGGGTCACCCTCACCAGCGAACTGTTCATGGAAACCGTGCGCAAGAGACCGGAAAGCCTTACGGCAGAAGAGTTCCTGCAGCACGACATCGGCCCGGACCTCGGGCATAGAACGGACTGGTACGATGAAGTAACGAACAAGAACCCGCTCAGCCAGCGTTATGTGCTGAATGTGAACGGCGGCACGGAAAACGCGCAGGTATACGCCACTTTCATGGCCCGCGACGCAAAAGGCATGGCCATCGAATCCAAAAGGAAAGAGATCAGCGGCAGGCTGAACACCAATTTCAAATTCCTGAACGGTTTTGCGGAACTGGCTACCAACATCAGCTATACGCAAGCGAAAGCGGATTTCAGCGACAACGACATCTTCAACATGGCGCTGATCCTCAATCCCACCGAAACGCCCTACGACCCGGACGACGTTACCGGTCTGAACGTGCTCACCGGCGGTTACGACTACTTCAACCCCGTGGCCGAAGTAAAGCTGCGCAGCAATCAGACGCAGTACAAATACCTGCTGGCAAGCTCTACGCTGAAGCTGCATCTCACAAAAGACCTGTTCGCTTCGGGAATGGTCGCGATCAAAAGCAATTCGGAGCATAACAATTTCTACCGTTCTTCCCAACACCGCATTTCCCGCAAGGACGACATCGACGGCTACGGCTCGCAAAGCTACAAACGTTGGGACGACCGCACGCTGGAGCTGACCCTCAACTATAACAAAGACATCGGTCAGCACAGCATCAACGCCGTGGGCGGTTATACCTATCAGGATTTCAACGGCCAGGGTTTTGACGCGAACAACTCCAACTTCCCGGTAGACGGCATCCGCGATAACAGTCTTGGTACCGGCACCTTCCTGCAGGATGGCCGCGCCGGCATGGGCTCTTTCAAGGACCCGTCCGTTAAGCTGATCGCGTTCTTCGGTCGCGTGAACTATTCGTTCCGCGACCGCTACATCTTCACCGGCTCGCTCCGTCACGAAGGTTCCTCCAAATTCGCGTCCGGCAACCAATGGGGTACTTTTCCCGGCGTGTCCGCGGCATGGAGGATCTCCGAAGAACCTTTCCTGAAAGGCAATGCGGTGATCAATAACCTGAAGCTGCGCGGCGGCTACGGCGCTACCGGCAACGAAGGTTTTGACGCCAACGTGGCCAGGCGCATGTACGGCGCAGACACCTGGTGGCTGGTAGACGGCGAATGGATGCGCACCTACGGCGTGCTGCACAACCAGAATGCAGACATCCGCTGGGAAATGAAAAAAGAATTTAACGTCGGGCTGGACTTTGCGCTGTTCGACAACCGGCTTACCGGCCGCTTTGATTATTATAAACGCAAGGTGGACGATATGATCTACAACGTGAGCGTGTCGCAGCCGCCCGCCATCCACAACACCACCACGGTGAACGTGGGCAATATGCAGAACAAAGGATATGAGATAGAGCTGAACGTGGACGTAATACGCGGCGAAAACCTCAACTATAGCACCGGCATCATCGCCGCTTCCAACCGCAGCACGCTTACCACCCTCAACGGCGGTCTTACTTTCTCCGACAGGAAAAGCTTCCCCGCGCCCGGCAGCCCCGGCACGGCGGTAAGGCTCTATCCCGGCGAAGACATCGGCCGCTTCTACCTCTGGAAGTTCGCGGGCTTTTCGCCGGACGGCAACTGGATGCTGTATGACAAGGACGGCAAACCTTTTGAAGTAACGCCACAGCATTCCAAAACCAATGCGGACAAATATTTCGTAGGAAACGCCATTCCCCGCCTGATACTCAGCTGGAACCACAGCTTCAACTGGAAACAGTTCGATGCCGGCGTATACCTCCGCAGCTGGCTGAACTACGACGTGTTCAACATGATCAATATGTATTACAGCCTGCCCAACGTAAGCGGGCAGAACGTACTGAGAGACGCCTACGAAAAACACAAGGACGTAAAGG
>JBQCFV010000477.1:0-7879 GCA_051958695.1 Chitinophaga sp.
ATACAACAGCGATCGCGGCCGTGGCGGTGATGTTCGCGTCGTGCGCGGACAAGGACTATGAAGTGCCCGTGCCGAAGAACGAATTGCAGAACGACGCGATCAAACGCAACCTCGGCCCTAATATGGCGGGATTGCCGGTCGAGTTCGTATACGCCATGGCGCTGCCCGCGGACAAAGGCAAGCTGGTATCCGCGCAGGTGGAGGCTTCCATTGCCGGCGCGCCCAACACTTACCTCGAGCACCGCTCTTTTTACACCAACGGCAGCGGGCAGGACGTTGGGGTGGTAGTGGCCACTCCTTCCGAGAACAAAGGCAACGTCACCGAAGTGACATTTAACAAGGACACGATGGCCGACGCGCTCCTTTATTATTATTACCCTGAAGCCAGCGCACGCGGCAAAGAAGTGACCTTCAAATTCACCGCGCGCGCCAGCAACGGCGAAACCGTTTCCTACGATCTCGGTCCTTACAAAATATCCAACATGGAAATGAAAAAGAGCATCAGCGTGGCCGACGGCGGCGCGATGTACATTTCCATCGGGGACATGACGGCGTATTCCGCAGCGGACGCAGCCGCCAACGCAGACAAGATCGACCTCGTATACCTTTACCGCAGCTCGCCTTCTTCGTTCGGCCACTCGCTGGTAGCGCCTGCCGCCGATGCGGAATTTCTGCCCGGCGTTACTTTGCCCGCCGGTGTGAACAGGGACGCGAAGCTGATGAAAGTATGGGAGCTTCGCGACCAGCAGCTGTCTGACGACCAGTACGGCGTGTTCATCGACGATTCGGATTTTGAGAAGCTGAACCTCGGCGCCGACGCTACCGATCACGTGCATGGTCTTGTAGAGGACCATGGCGTGTGGGTGGAAACTGCGGACGGGAAATACCGCGCTTATATTTTCATCAACAAAGCCAACGCCGACGCAACAGGCACGATCAGCATCAAACGCTACACGATGAAATAAAGTTTGCCAATATCATAACAGGGACCGGTGCATGCCGGTCCCTCTTTCTTTTTATGCATTCCACGATAGCTATGAAAAAACTCTTTCTGCTCTTTATGCTGTTCCTCTCCGGGGCAGCCGCCGCACAATTCAAACATCCCGGTATCGACCAGTCCGCGGCAGACCTGGCCCGCATGAAATCGCTCGTGCTCGCCGGCACCCAGCCGTACCGCGACGCATTCGACCGGATGAAGAACGGCATCGACCTCCAGGAAAACATAAAAGCATTCGCGCATGTTTTGCGCGGCCCCTACGCACGGCCCAATATCGGTGGCGGCGAACTGTCCAAAGGCGCAAACGCAGCGTACGATGCGGCTTTGGTATGGTACGTTACCGGCGACCGGCGGTATGCCGATCACGCGATCCGCATCATCAATACCTGGGCCGCCACGCTCTGGGATTTCGATTACAACGACGCCAAGCTGCTCGCCGCCTGGACGGGGCACCAGCTCTGCAACGCGGCCGAGATACTCCGTTATTCAAAATCCGGCTGGAAGCAGCAGGACATGGACCAGTTCAGGGATATGCTGATGACCGTGTATTACCCGCTCATCCGTTTTTATTACCCGCAGGCCAACGGCAACTGGGACGGCGCCATCATTCATTCCATCATCGCCATGGGCGTGTACCTCGACGATAAAAAAATGTTCGATAACGCGGTGGAGCATTTCCTGCACGGCCCCGTGAACGGCAGCATCTTCAAATACATTTACCCTTCAGGCCAGTGCCAGGAAACGATGCGCGACCAGGGGCACGTACAGCTCGGGCTCGGCGAATTTGCAGGCGCGGCGCAGGTCGCGCTCACGCAGGGCACCGACCTGTTCTCTATCGGGAACAACCGCATCGGCTGGGGGTTTGAATATACCGCGCGTTTTCTGTTAGGGGACAAGCCGCATAGTTACGGCACCATTTCCGAACGCGCCAAAACGCTCCGCGACGACTACGAATATGTATACCGCCACTACCGGCGCGCGGGCATCCTGTTCCCGCATGTGCAGCGCGCGGCGGATTCCGTGCGTGCAAAAGCCGGGCGCAGCGTGCTGGTTGCCGTGCGCGACAAACCTGAGCCTGGGAACCTGCTCACGCCTGCGCTTACGCAGCATCTCGGTATCGTGGGCGCGGGCGCGGGGCATGCAGCCGCGCCGGACGGCGCCATCGTGGTGAATCCCGGCGGATCTGTCCAACAGGCGCTGGATAAAGCCGCGGGCGGCAAACGCGTGGTATTGCTGAAAGCAGGTATCCATACGCTGGACACTACTTTGCTGATGCCTTCCGGCGTAACGCTGACGGGCGAAGGTTTACAGACCGTGCTGCATTTGAACCCCTCCGGAGGGAGAGATGCGATCGTGAACGCATCCGCGGATATGAGCGATGTTACGATCAGCAATTTGCTGCTGGAAGGTTCCCTCAAAACCGATCCCGGCACCGATCCCAACGGCAGCCGTTCTTTCCGCAGCAACGCCGGCAACCGCGGCGGCGTCATTTTCCGCGCGCAGCAGGTTGGCCAGATGAAACGCCTCCGGTTTGAAAACATCACATTGCAGAACTGCACCTTCAACGGCCTGCTGATCAGCGGTGCGGAAGACGTGACCATCACCGGCTGCAACTTCAGCGAAAACGGCGGCGGCGTGGTGCCCGGCCCAAAACTCCAGCACAACGTATTCATCACCCATAGCCGGAACGTCACGATGCGCAACAACCGCTCGGTCACTTCGCCGTTCGGCTGCGGCATCGCCCTGCTGAAGGTTTCCAACGCCGCCGTTGATCACAATGAAGTAGCGAGGAACGGATTTTATGGTATACTTGTAACGGAAAGCGACAACGTCCGGATCACGGACAACCTCGTGGAAGCCAACGACCGCAGCGGCGTGATGCTGGAATACCTCTACCGCGGTTCTTCCAACGTGCTGGTAAGCGACAACCAGATACAATATAACAACGGTTTCGGCCTTGAATCATACGCCACTTCCCGGCTGAAGCAGGGGAACAATCTCTTCGCCGGCAATGGCAGACAGTCTTCACAACAAAAAATCAGCAATGAAAAATTTATTGTCATGGAGTAAACTTTTACTATGCCTGCTGCTGAGCCTGCAAGGTTTTGCGGAAGATACGCCGCGCACGATACTGATGCGCCCGGAAACATTGATGAAAGGAAAACAGCTTGTACAGCAGGGAGACGCGGAAATGACGAAGGCGCTGGGCAATCTTTTGAAAGAAGCGGACGAGGCGTTGAAGAACGGCCCTTACTCCGTAGTAAGCAAGCAAAAAATGCCGCCCAGCGGGGACAAGCATGATTATATGAGCGTTGGCCCTTACTGGTGGCCGGACTCCACGAAAAAGAACGGTTTGCCCTATATCCGTAAAGACGGGCAGGTGAACCCCGAACGGTACGCCATCCGCGACGCCGAGTTTCACAACGCGCTTTGCCGCGACGTATACGTGCTGAGCATCGCGTGGTATTACACCGGCAAAAAAGAATACGCGGCGCATGCCGCCCGTTTGCTCCGCGCGTGGTTTTTAGATCCCGCCACAAAAATGAACCCGCACCTGAACTTCGGGCAGTCGATCCCCGGCAGAACCGAAGGCCGCGGCATCGGGCTAATAGACACGAGAAACCTCGCCCGGCTGCTGGACGGCGTGCTGCTGCTGAAAGGCTCCGGCCAGCTGCCTGCGAACGATGAAACGGGCATCCGCGAATGGTACGCCAGCTTCCTGGAATGGATGCGCACCAGCCCCATCGGTACGGACGAAGCGGACGAACATAATAACCACGGCACCTGGTACGATGTACAAACGGTGTCCATCGCCCTGTTCCTCGGCAAAAAAGCGCTGGCGGAAAAAATACTGAAAGAGCAGACGATCCCGCGCATTGAAAGCCAGCTGAAACCTGACGGCAGCCAGCCGCACGAGCTGGCGCGCACCCTGTCGTGGAATTATTCGCAGATGAACCTCAAAGGTTTCTTCGAGCTGGCGCGGCTGGCGGAAAACGTGCACCTCGATCTCTGGACGATGGAAACACCCGGCGGCAAAAGCCTGAAAAAAGCCTTCGGCTGGATGCTGCCCTATGCGGATGAAAACGCAAATTGGACCTACAAGCAGATCAAGCACCGGGACGTGAACGGTTTTGCCGAGCTGGCGCGCCTCGCCGCCCCGCATTATCCCGACATGAACGTGCAGCCTTTGCTGGCAAAGAACAGCGACCGGCACAACGATCTTTTTTTACTGACCGGAAGTACTTTTTAAATGCGATACTTACTTCAGAAAACGAAATGCCGGCATAATGCCGGCATTTTTCTTTTCAGGGAAACAGGATTTACTTTTTCCCGGAGCCGAGCCAGATCAGGCTGTTGACGATCAGCCGGTCCTGCTCGGGATTTCCGAAAGACCAGGACAATGTTTTATTGGTCTTGTGCTCGTAATCGATATCGTTGTGCCCCATGTTGAAATACACCATCCTGTAATTTTTATTGCTCCACACCACGGGATAATAGCCGCTATGCCATATCTCATGCGGCTTCGGGCCGGTGCCGAGGGGGAAGCTGGCCGGGTCGATGGACAGCAGGATGCGGATGTCCGGGTTTTTGCGGAGATCGTTGCTCCAGCGGTACCATTCGTTCGGCGAAGCCTTGAAGGTATGGGGCAATCCTTTTGTAACGGGATGCGTGGAGTCTTCCACGCGCAGTATCGCCGAAGTAGGCCGCCAGGTATTGCTGCCGTAAGAGCCCGAGCCGAGGAAAGTGTTGTGGTACCAGTCCCAGTTTTGCGGGAAGGCGGACGGCGTAAGAGCGAATGCCGAAAAGTGAAAGCCCATCCATGCGCCGCCGTTTTCCATGTACTGCCGGAAGGCTTCGCGCTGGGCGGGTTTTTCGGGCCGCGTGTCCAGGAAAATCACCACGTCGTAATGCTTCAGGAAAGCGGTGTTCAGGTTGTTCCAGTTGCTGGTGGAATCGTAAGTGAAATTATATTTTTTGCCCGCGGCGGGAAACCATTGGTGAGCTTCGCGTACAAAGCTGATATGCGCCTGGTCGTTCTTGCCGGTAAAAAACGCGATGACCTTAAACGGGCGCTGCGCCATGGCGCAGCTGCCAAAAAGCAGGCCAAGGCAGAGAAGAACGTGGAATTTCATGCCGATAAATCTACATTAATTTTTTAGTATCTCCGAGCCTCCGTAAATTGAAAAATGACAGCGCAGCAAAACCATGAAAAACAGGCCGCGGCATTGGCGGCGGCGGATCTTTTGCAGAACGGGATGGTGGTGGGCCTCGGTACCGGCACCACCGCGGAGTACGTGATCCGCGAGATCGCAAAGCGCGGCCTTCGCGTTACCGGCGTGCCCACTTCGGAAAGAAGCGCGAAGCTCGCCGTTTCGCTCGGCATCCCGCTGGCGGACATCAATGCCGTTGAAGCCATCGACATCACGATCGATGGGGCCGACGAGTTCACTGCCGACCTCGACCTGCTCAAAGGCGGCGGCGGCGCGTTTTTCCGCGAGAAGATCGTGGCGGAAAGATCGCGCAGGGAAGTGATCATCGCGGACAGCAGCAAGCTCGTGAAGCAGCTAGGCGCGTTCAGGCTGCCGGTGGAAGCGGTGCCTTTCGCGCAGCGGTTTGTATGGCAGGAGCTGGAAAAGCTCGGCGCAGCCTGCCGCCTCCGCGAAGGTTTTATCACCGACGAAGGCAACCATGTGATCGACGCGGATTTCGGCCTCATCGCGGAGCCCGCGTCGCTGGCGCGGGAGCTGAACAATATCACGGGGCTCGTTGCGCACGGGCTTTTCACCGGCCTGGCGGATCTGGTACTGATGGGGAAGGAGGATGAAGTGATGCGGTTTGTGCGGTAGGCAGCACTTTTACCGTCTCCCGTTTTTTTTTCACCTTTTGTACGTAATTTCCCAAAATTACCTGTCCTATCAGAACAAGCCGGCGTTTTGCCGGAACAGAGGGTTTTAAGCGACATGACAGCCATCCACGCCAAAATCAGGGAGCTGCAGCTCCAAATCGCACGTTACGAAAGTGAACAGGCGTTCTCCGCCCTGTTCAGGGCGCTGTATGACCGTTTGCTCCGCTTTTGCATCCAGTACGTCAATTCCCGCGAAGCGGCCGAAGAGATCGTGTCGGACGTATTCGTTAAATTATGGGGCCGCCGGTTGGAACTGGAAAGTATCTCTAATCTTGAAGTATATCTTTTCGTAGCGGTAAAAAATCATTCCCTTAATTATCTCGAACAATTCTCCAAACTCCGCATTGCCCCGCTGGACAACGGGCTGGCGCAGCTCAGCGCCCCGGCCGACCCGGAAAAGGAAATGGAATGGAAAGAAATGCACCTTAAGCTGGACCAGGAAGTGAACCGACTGCCCGACCAGTGCCGCAAAGTATTCCGGCTCATCCGCGACGAAGGTTTCCGTTACAAGGACGTTGCGGTGATCCTCAATATCAGTCCGCGGACGGTGGAAACGCAGCTTTTCCGCGCCATCCGCCGGCTCAGCGAAGCCATCTCGCCTTTGCTCTCCACCCGCCCGGGTAAAAGGAAAGAACCGCCTGCGATGCTCTGGCTGCTCCTGCTCATAAATTTTTTTTAGATCCCTGTAAGTAATTCCGCCCATCGGGCTGTCCTTATCATAACAACAGCGCAAAAGCAATGATGAACGAAGCACAATTCATAGAACTGGCGGCCAGGAAACTGGCGGGAGAAGCTACGCCGGCTGAATTGAAAGAACTGGAAGAGCTGTTGCAGCAGGAAGGCATGCGTGAAAGATACCAGCTGCTTCAGCAGTATTTTTCCGCGCCGGAAGGGCAGTTATGCGCGGATACGGAGCTGGCGCTGGAAAGAACGCTGGAAAAGATACGCCGTCCGCAGGAAGGCACTGCCGGCACAACACGTGCAGCACGCCGCCACTGGCCCGTATACGCTGCAGCTGCCGCGATGACGGGCGTGATTATTTTTTTTCTTTTTATACGGCCTGACGCGCCGCGAAAATCCGCGCCGGTGGCGCAGGTATTACAGGACACGGCGCAATGGCTCAACCGGCAGAACGGGAAGGCCACCCGCGCGGTGATAGAGCTGGCGGACGGCAGCAAGATATGGCTCAACGCGGAAAGCAAACTCTCCTATCCCGAGGTGTTCTCCCGCAGCAGCCGCGAAGTGTACCTGAACGGCGAGGCGTTTTTTGACGTGGCCGCCGACCAGAACAGGCCGTTTATCGTTCATCTTGCCAAAGGCACCGTAAAAGTGCTCGGCACTTCGTTCAACGTGCGCGCATACGACAACGAGCCCGTACAAACCTCCGTTACTACCGGCAAAGTGGCCTTCATCCCGAAATACGAGAACGGCAGCGGGCGCGCCGATACTTTTGATCTCACGCCCGATCAGAAAGTAACCTACACCCGAACGGCGGAAGACGTTGTAAAGGAAAGCACCTCCGGCGAAGACGACAAAGCCTGGACGGAAGGCCGCCTCGTATTCCGCAACGAATCATTGGAAGAGATCGGCCGCGAGCTGGAACGCGCGTTCGGCAAAAAAGTGATCTTCCGCTCCGACGCGCCGCGTTATTTCCGCATGACCGGCTCGTTCCAGAACAACAATCTGCAGGATATTCTATTTTACCTGGCACGGTCTAGGCCATTCAAATATACAGTCACGGACAGTACATTGCTGATCGAGGAATAACCACATCAATCAAAACAGATTAAATAACAATTTCGCTAACATCGTTATGAAAGTAAGACCACAACCTAACGTGGGTGCTTACCGTTTGTTGTTCCTGCTCTTATGCACGTGTTTTACGCTCACCGGCCTTCCCGGCCTGTATGCGCAGCATGTTTACGCCGCCAGTTCAGGCGCGGCAGGAACGCAACAGGAAAAAGACACCCGGAAAC
>JBQCFV010000478.1:0-4879 GCA_051958695.1 Chitinophaga sp.
GAAACCGTTTATCTTAAAGGTTTTTGCCGCGAAAATGTAATCGATCCGCAGTGTGGGCGAAATACCGGAGAACGTGCGGCCGATGCCGCTGCCTTTTTTGAGAAAAGCGTCCTGCAGGTTGCCTTTTACCGTGAAGTAAGTATAGGAAGCGGGCGTATCGTTGAAGTCGCCGCAAACGATCACCGGGTGCGGGCTCGTTTTGATGAAATCCGCTACGATATTGGCCTGGCGGCTGCGGCGGATGTAGGCGTCGCGCATTTTGTTGATGATGCCTTTGGCCGCTACCAGCCCCGTGTCTTCGCGGTTGCGCACCTTCTCGATGCTGCGGTAATCCTGCGCGTTGAAGCGGTACGATTCCAGGTGCATGTTCACGATGCGGATGGTATCTTTTTCTCTCAGCACGTCCGCAAAAATGAGGCTTTCGCCAAGCGGGCCAGGGGACAGCTTTACTTTGTCCGATTGCAGAATGGGGTAGCGGGAAAAGATGATGCTGCCCCAGTGCTGGCTGCCGTTGCGGTTGAAGTCGCTGGAAAAAAAGCGGTGCGGCATATCCAGCAGGCTGCTGATATCCTCGCGGTTGTTGAAGTCGCCGGATTTTTCGGAAGTATAAAAATCCTGCAGGCAAAGCACGTCCGGCTTGTGCTGCTGGATGAGGTCGAAAATGCCTTCGCGTATGGGTTTGCTGTCTTTCCGCGCGTACAGTCCGAACAGGGCCACGTTATAGCTCATTACGTTGAAGGTACCTTCGGGTTTGTGCGTGGTTTCCCACTTGGAAGGCCAGCGCAGGGAAATAAAGGCGGACACGGACTTCCAGCCTACCAGCAGGGCGATGAGCGGGATCAGCGCGTATTTCGGCTGAAAGATGAGCCAGAATATCATGAACAGCAGCAGCGCGCCGAGCAGGAAAGGGAAACCGAGGGTGATGAAGCTGATCGGCCAGAACCGCACCGGCGATATAAAAGGCACCAGGCAGGCGAGGAAAAAAAACAGCACCACCACGATGTTCACGGTAAGGAAGAAACCCTTTGTAAATAGTCGTAAAAATTTCAACAAACAAGATATTTGGCCGGTATAAATTTAACGCATTAAAAAACAACGTCTTAATAAATTTAAGCCATTGTTGCGGAACAGGCGCTTTTGTATTTGAAATCCTTGTATCGTGTGATCAATCAGGCTTTAAGGACAGGCGCGCCATCACGGGGAAATGTTCCAGCCCTTTGGCGCGGTAGATGGAAAAATCCTCCACCGCGAATGTTTTCCCCGCCAGCACGTAATCGATGCGGAGCGTGGGCGAGAGGGCGGAAAACGTTCTGCCGAAACCGGAGCCTTTTTCAAGAAAAGCGTCCTGCAAACGATCGCCGCGGATGGTGCGGTAAACGTACGACAGCGGGATGGCGTTAAAATCGCCGGTCACGATCAGCGGGTATTTGCTGTTGCCGATCTCCGCGGCCATGATCCGCGCCTGGTGCACGCGGTTGGCGAAGCTGCGGCGCATTTTGCCCATTACCGACTTTATCTTCCCGCCGTCCGGCCTGCCCACCGCTTCGTAATCGTGGCCGTTCAGCTTGTGTGAGGAAAGATGGGCGGTAAGCAGCTGCACGGTATCGCCGCGTACCAGCAGCCTCGCGCGGATAAGGTCCTCGTTCCCCAGGTAACCGCCGTTGAACGTAATGCGGGCCGTATCCACGATAGGGAAGCGGGAGAAAATGACCGTGCCGTAATACCAGGTAATCCAGTGGATCTTGTGTTTCGCAAAAAAATAATACGGATAAGCGCCTTTGCGGAGGATGTTTTGCAAATGCGGCACTTTGTCGGGATGATCGTTGGTATAAAACTCCTGGATGCACAACACATCGGGCCGGGCCGTTTCGAGGATGTGATAAATACGCTCGCGCACCTTCGGATTTTCCGTATAACCCTGCAGGCCCATGGAGCTGGAGTTGAAGCTCATTACGGTGAAAGACTGTTTGGAAGCGGTTTTGCCGGCGCCGAAAAGATTAAATCCCCACGAAACCGCCACCCCGCGCACGGAAAGCAGCAGCGCCACCACGGAGATCAGCCAGTATTTTTTACGAACGATCAGCCACACCGGGATAAAGATCAGCGAAAGCAGCCATAGCAGCGGGAAAGCGAACCCCGCGAAGCCTGCGGGCCAAAAGGAGGAGGGGTCGATCACGGGCAGCCATGCGGATGCGGTGAGGCCGGCGGCCACCAACACGTTCCCGTATAAAAATATCCGCCGGAAAATTGCAGGCATAGGTTTCACTGGGGGTTGGGTTATTAACTTCTGCTAATATACTCCGGCCCGGCGGATTTTCGAAACGGAGGAATGTTAATTCTCAGGCTCCTGCTCCCTGCTGGCGCGCAGCAGCGTTTCCTTTTCTTCCGGGCTGAGACTCTGCATGCCCTGCTCGCTGATCTTGTCCAGCAGCTCGTTCACCTTGTGCTCGGGGATGTGGCCCACTTTTACATAAGGAACGGGGCCGGCGGCCTTGCGGCCCTGTTTGTCGGACTCGAGCAGCTCTTCGCGGAGGCTTTCCTTGCTGGCGCGGGAATGGAATACATGGGAGATATTAAAGAAGAGCGTGTTGAAACCGGTGGCCCAGTTATGCCCTTTTTTGTACCGGGTGATGAACAGGAAACCCATAAAAGCGCCGCCCAGCAGGAACAGCAGGGTGGCGGTGCTGCCGTTGCCGGTAGCTACGGCGGTGATATGAAGACCGATATACAACAGCGTGATGATCCATACCGGGATGCCGCCCCTCAGCAGCAGCGGGAATACGCGGTTGCCGGGAGAAAGCGTGGTAACGCCGATGGCCAGCGCCATTACGCCCGCGCCGGAGCCCATCACGCCTGCGCCTGCCGCTGCCAGCGGTTGGAATGCGGGAAGCAGGTTCATGCCGGCGATATAAAAAACGTACCCGGAAAAGCTGCCGAAAACATACAAAGGCGCTACCAGCCTGACGCCGGAAGCCTGCTGCAACAGCGAGCCGAAGCAGAACAGCCACACCATGTTGGAAAAAATATCCCAGAAAGCGGTATGCACGAACATCGCCGTGAGCAGCGTCCATGGTTTGGTAAGAAGGGTCATGGGTTGCGACGATACCGCGGCATTGCGCAGGATGTCGGTGTCAAAATCAGCGACGGAAAAATTTTCCATCTGGTAAATGATCTTGATAAAATACAGCAGGATATATACGGTGACGTTCAGTAGTAGCAGCTGGGTAACCATATTCCTTTCTTCCCCCAGAGACAGCCGGGGCATCCGTTCTTTTTCGGCTACTTCCATGGTTCTCGTGTTTGTGTACAAATTTAAGATTTTACGCTCAATAAAAATCCCGCCGGTTCCGCTTGTTCCATATCTTCAGCAATATAAACCCGATCAGCGCGCCGCCAAGATGCGCGAAGTGCGCCACGTTGTCGTTCGCCGCGTTCTGCACGCCCAGTATAAGTTCCCAGATAATGAGCCCGCCGATCACATATTTGACCTTTATAGGGAACGGTATCAGGAAAAGCATGACGAGCGTGTTGCCGAACAGGTACCCGAATGCAAAGAGGATACCATAAATCGCACCGGAGGCCCCAACGGTGACGGTATTTCTTGTTTGCTCCACCAGCTGGCTCAGGAAAAGCCGCGCCAGCTGTACCTTTCCGGGCGATTCGGGCGCGTCCGCCGCCCATGAGCGGATAAATGAATCCAGCTCCTGGGAGCTCAGGTTCTGACTTTTATAGATACGAAGGAAACCGTCGAAGGTGGCATTGTAAAAAAAAGCGGCCACATCGCCGGTGAGCTGGTGGAACTCCCAGGTGAGCACGCACATGTACAGCACGGCGGAGCCGATGCCGCAAATAATATAGAATATGAGGAAACGTTTCGAGCCCCATACATTTTCCAGCCTGCTGCCGAACATCCACAATATGAACATATTTGACGCCAGGTGCCAGATATTCCGGTCGTCGTGCAGGAACATATGCGTGAACAGCTGGTACACGCGGAAATATTCCGACTCCCAGTAAAACAGGCCCAGCTTGCGGGTGAGGTCGATGTCGTACATGTTTTGCAACGTGACCTGCGCCAGCCATACCAACCCGTTTATGATCAAAAGGTTTTTGATGACGAGGGGCAACACCTGAAATCTCCCGGGCCTAAATTCACTCATTTGTAAATGTGCTTAATCGTGATGGTTACTGTTTTTCTTTTTAATATTTCCGCTGCAGCAGCGCCACGTTCTCAATATGATGGGTATGCGGGAACATGTCTACCGCCTGCACTTTTTCCACCGTGTATTTTTCGCTCAGCAGGGCGAGGTCGCGCGCCTGCGTAGCCGGGTTGCATGATACGTATACGATCCGGGGAGCGGCCACCTCCAGCAGCTTTGCCGTCAGCTTTTCGTGCATGCCGGCCCTCGGCGGGTCGGTAATGATCACATCGGGCGCGCCGTGGGCGGCAAAAAATGCGTCGTCGCAAATATCGGTCACATCCCCTGCAAAAAACGTGGCGTTTTTTACGTTGTTGGCCGCCGCGTTCTCCCTCGCATCGTCTATCGCCTCGCTGATCAGCTCTATGCCCACCACTTTGCCCGCCTGCCGGCTCACAAAGATACCGATGCTGCCGGTTCCGCAATACAGGTCGTACACGGTTTCCGTGCCCGTAAGCCCCGCAAATTCCCGCGTGATGCGGTACAGCGCCTCACCCTGGTAGGTGTTGGTCTGGAAAAACGATTTCGGCCCGATCTTGAAGGTGAAATCTTCCAGCTTTTCCTCCACATACCCTTTACCGTAATATACGCGTGGCTCCAGGTCGAAGATGCTGTCGTTTTTGTTGGGGTTGAGGGTGGACAGCAGCGGGGTGATGGCGGGGACATTTTAAAGCAGGTGG
>JBQCFV010000479.1:0-4561 GCA_051958695.1 Chitinophaga sp.
ATTTTGACAAAATAAAGGGTGTGAAGGATTTCCTTTATACCTTATGCGCATAAGTTTCCACGAGATATGAAATACACGCGCACACTCCGTTTGGTGCTTGCCGCGCTGCTGCTCAGCATGGGCGCGCAGGCCCAATTGCAATGGAAAGAGGTAGAGCCCGGCGTCTGGAAAGCCGTAGCCGGGCAGCCCGAAAAAGTGACCCTTCTCAGCGTGGCCGGCACCACGCCCGCCAGGTCCGCTTTAAAATCGCTTCCTTCCGCCAGGTTCCCCTTGTCAGAAACGGATATTTCCGTGACGTATGCGGACGGGAAGGTGTACCTCCGTTTCCCCCTGGAAAAAGACGAACAGATATTCGGTCTCGGCCTTAACTTCAAAAGCGTGAACCAGCGCGGCCACGTAAGCCAGCTGCATGTGGACCACTACGGCGGGAAAGACAACGGGCGCACGCACGCGCCGGTACCGTTCTATGTGTCCAGCCGCGGCTACGGCGTGCTGATAGACGCCGCGCGTTACCTCACCGTATATGCAGGCACGGCCGTGCGCGTGGACGCCAAACATCCGCCCGAGCTGATGGACCGCAATACCAACAAGAACTGGGATTCGCAACCTTATTCCGACGCGGTAGAAATACTCGTGCCTGCCGCGGGCGCGAACGTATACATCTTTGGCGGCCCCACGGCCATGAACGCCGTGCAGCGTTACAATCTTTTTAACGGGGGCGGTTACCTGCCGCCCAAATGGGGCCTGGGTTTCACGCAAAGAGTGCCAACACTTTATTCGCAAAGCGACATCCTCCGCGAAGCGGACGAGTTCGGGCAGCATAACTTCCCGCTGGACTTTATCGGCGTGGAGCCGGGCTGGCATTCCATGGCTTACCCCTGCACCTTTGAGTGGGACAGCAAACGCTTCCCCGACCCGCAGGGCTTCATCCGCGGCCTGATGGCGAAAGGCGTGCGCGCCAACCTCTGGATCAATCCTTACGTGTCGCCCAAAAGCTCATTGTACCCCAAAGTAAAACCCTTCGCCGGCAGCCATACCGTATGGAACGGGCTGGTAACGGACTTTACGATACCGGCGGCGCGGCAGCTGTTCAAAGAGCATTTCATCAAAAATCATATAGCCATCGGCGTTAGCGGCTACAAAATGGACGAGAACGACGGTTACGACAAATGGCTCTGGCCGGACGTGGCCACTTTCCCCTCCGGCACCAGCGCCGAGCAGATGCGGCAGATCTACGGGCTTGCCATGCAAAAGATGACGGACGAATGGTTCCGCGGGCAGAACCGCCGTACATACGGGCTGGTAAGGGCTTCCAACGCCGGCGCCAGCAACTTCCCCTACGTGATCTACAACGATTATTATTCCCACCCGGACTTTATCACCGCGCTCGTGAACAGCAGCTTTATCGGCGTGTTGTGGACGCCCGAGGTACGCGCGTCCAAAAGCGCGGAAGAGTGGGTGAGAAGGATGCAAAGCGTTTGTTTTTCACCGATGGCCATGCTCAACGCCTGGGCGGACGGCACCAAACCCTGGTCGTTCCCCGAAGTGGAAAAGGCCGTGCAGGAAGTGGCCATGCTGCGCATGCGCCTGCTGCCATATTTGTACTCCACTTTCGCGCAATATCATTTCGAAGGAAAGCCGCCTTTCCGCTCCATGAACCTGCTCGACGGCTTCGCCTACACGCCGCAGGTAAGCGGCGGCAAACTGGACGCTACACTGAACCCATATGAAGCCAAAACGCGCTCCGACCTGAAAGACCAGTACATGATGGGCGACAACCTCATCGTGGCGCCGTTCTTCGCCGGGGAACAAAGCCGCAAGGTGTACCTGCCGGAAGGCAAATGGTACGACTTTTACACGGGTAAGCTGGCAGGGGAGAACGAGGTGATCACCGTTACCGCCGAGCTGGACAAAATACCGCTCTACGTGCGCGACGGCGGCATCATCCCGATGATACCCGCGCGCAGGCAGGCGCCTAAAGCAGGGGAGGTATTGCCGCTGGAAGTGCGGGTATACGGCAACGCGCCCGGTTCGTTCGGATTGTACGACGATGATGGCGTGAGCTTCGACTTTGAAAAAGGCGGTTTTAGCCGTGTAACGTTGAAAGCCGCGGCAGGAAAGGGTTCTATGAGCACGCCGCAAAAGGGCAAGCCGTTTGGTTATGAGAAAAAGGCCAGCTGGGTCTTCATGACGAAATAATTCCCTTGCCGCTCTTATCACAAATTTTATGGAGATTTAGTTTTTATTGATATGTTTAAATCATGAGAAACATCCTGACCGCAGCCCTCCTGCTTGGCTGCACCGCCCTGTTCGCCCAGAAACCGGCGCAAAAAACGCCCCAGAAGCCGGATACTTCAGACGGCAAACATTACGCCCAGTCTGCCCGCTCCCTGAAGATCGATGCTTCCGTAACCACCAGCCACGAAGTGACCATCAGGGGCCAGCGCGTTCCCTACAAAGTGACCGCAGGCTCGCTCCCCGTGTGGGACGAAGAAGGCAAGACCATTGCCGGCGTGTTTTATACCTATTTTGAAAGAACGGGCGTGTCGGGCCAGGCGTCCCGCCCGCTGGTATTTTCCTTCAACGGCGGCCCCGGCACGGCTTCCGTGTGGATGCAGATAGGCTATACCGGCCCGCGCGTGCTTAAGATCGACGACGAAGGTTATCCCGTGCAGCCATATGGTCTCAAAGACAACCCGCATTCCATCCTCGACGTGGCGGATATCGTGTATATCGACCCCGTGAACACTGGCTTTTCCCGCACCACCGGCAAAGACGTACCTGGTTCCAAATTCTTCGGCGTCAACCAGGACATCAAATATCTCGCGGAATGGATCAATACATTTATCAGCCGGTATAACCGCTGGGCCTCGCCCAAATATCTCGTGGGCGAAAGCTACGGTACCACCCGCGTATCCGGTCTCGCGCTGGAGCTGATGAACGCGCAATGGATCTATGTAAACGGCGTGGTGCTGGTATCGCCCACTGACTTGGGCATCGAGCGCAGCGGCCCTGCCGAAGCGGCTTTGCGGCTGCCGTATTACGCGGCCACCGCCTGGTACCATAAAGCATTGAGCAGCGATCTGCAGCAGAAAGACCTCACCGACATGCTGCCCGAAGTGGAAACGTTCACGATCAAAGAATATCTGCCGGCGCTGGCCGAAGGCGGTTTTATCAGCGATGCGAAGAGAAAAGAGATCGCCGCGAAAGTGGCGCATTATTCCGGCCTGCCTGAAAAAGTAGTGCTGCAGAATAACCTCGACATCTCCACGAACCTGTTCTGGAAAGAGCTGCTGCGCGACCGGGGCTACACCATCGGCCGCCTCGACTCGCGTTACCTCGGCATCGACCGGAGAGAGGGTGGCGAAAGAGTGGATTTCAACGCGGAGCTTACCTCCTGGCTGCATTCCTTCACACCCGCCATCAACATGTACCTGCGCGAAGAGCTGAATTACAAAACAGACCTGAAATATTATATGTTCGGCCCTGTTTTCCCATGGGACAACAACGGCAACCGCACCGGCGAAAACCTGCGGCAGGCGATGGCGCAGAACCCTTACCTGCACGTGATGATCCAGAGCGGTTACTTCGACGGCGCCTGCGATTATTTCAACGCGAAATACAGCATGTGGCAGCTCGATCCCAGCGGGAAGATGAAGAACAGGCTTTCCTGGGAAGGCTACCGCAGCGGGCATATGATGTACCTGCGGAAGGACGATCTTGCCACCAGCAACGATCACCTGCGTGAGTTTATCCTTAAAGCGATCCCGAAACAGGGGCAGGCCGCGAAATATTGAGCGCAACGCCTTTATCGCGGGGCGTAGAGCCGATGGCGGTCCTTTCTACGGGATGTTGTGGAATCGGGCGCAGCGCCTTTTACCGGGAATGATCACGAAATTTCCGTGGGAACGAGCCGTGAAACTGCAGCGCCTTTTACAGAGACAGCAACGAAAAACTCATAACAATTTGCACAAAGGGCTGGCCGGATGGCCGGCCCTTTTGCTTTAGCGTTTACGGCAGACGTTCTCTACGGCCAGATCGGTTTCACATTAAACACTTCCAGCGAAGTAACCGTAATATTGTTCCCCCAGAAATGAAAGCCTTCCTTGTTTCCCTGCTCCGCTTTCCGCTCCATGGAATAGGAATACGCGCCGCCGTCGATGAACACTTCCACGGAGGAGCGGTCGATGTAAATATCGGCCGTCAGCTCCATGCTGGTGGGGTCTTGCGGGGAATAGAACCTGCCGTTCAGTATATTGAAGTTCATATCGTAGTTGACGAGCCCCTGGCCGTACAGGCTCAAACCCGCGCCGGTAGCATGCGATAGACGGATGGTCGTACGTATGCGCAGCTTGTCCGTGTTGCTGAAGTCCGCCAGCTGGCGGTTGGCTTCGGTGGAAGAAAGGTCCGTCCATTTTCCCGCGGAAGCAAACAATTGTTCCGTTTCCTTTACCGGCACGATGAAAAGCCGGATGCCGTTTTTCGTGCGGCGCAGCGTCAGTTCGGTGGGCAGCAGCAGCATGTTGTTGAACGGCCTGCCTTCCTGCGGGATGCGCCCCCA
>JBQCFV010000480.1:0-5162 GCA_051958695.1 Chitinophaga sp.
CGAGGTCCATACCGCAAATGGGACATGTTCCGGGCTTGTCCTGCACGATCTGTGGATGCATGGGACAGGTAAACGCCTGCTGTTTTTCTTTGGTGTATTTTTTTCCTCCTGTCTCCGCACATGCTGCCAGCAGCACTGCCGGCGCAATGGAGGCAAACGCGATCGCCTTTAAAAAACTTTTCCTTTCCATATTGCGTTCATTTGTCTGTTTTAATAAAGCTCTCGCTGTCCACGAGATAAAACGCGTTGGACGCCACTCTCCACGCGCCGATATCGCTAAGTACCTGTATCATGCCATCTGCTTCGGCGCCTGTTTTCACCACTTCAGGAACATAAGCGTTATGTTCTTTTCTGAAGACGATGGACTTACCGCCCAGGCGTGAAACCGCTTTTTTGGGAAGCCACCAGCCCCCGGTATACACAACGGGAACTTTCGCATTTAATAATTGTCCCGCCTGGAGCTGGCTATTTTGCAGATATACGCGGGCAACCGTAAAATTCATGCCGTCGCGGAAGACCGGTTCAATCAGCCCGATGCTGCCAGCCTGCATGCCGTTCCCGTCGCTGACGGGATGGAACTCCAGCTTTTGCCCTTTCGCAAGCTTTGCGGCCAGCTGCGGAGAAAAGGCGAACTCCGCTACCAACCCCTTGTTCCGATAGATCGTAAACAGGGGCTGGCCTGCGCTCACGTACTGCCCTTCGCGAAGCAGCACCGGTGTTGCGTCAGGGGCCGTTGGGACAGCAGGTGACGAAGCCGGCCCGTTCATTCCTCCCATCCCGTCACCGGCTGCAGTGGCCGGCATGGGAGAAGCGGCCGGCGAGCTCCCGGCAGCCGGTTTTTCCAAAATATATCCGTCAACGGGACTAAAAACAGGGACGTGATAAAGGATTTCACCGGTTTTCAGCACCTGCTCAATTTGGCCCCGCTGCATGCCGAGCAGCAGCAGCTTCTGTTTCGCCGCAGCTAACACATCACCGTTATTTTTTGCCACAAAGAGCAGTTCCCGCTGCGCGGCCGCCAGCTCCGGTGAATATACTTCCATGATCATTTGCCCTTTTCTGACAGGCTGGTAATTGTATTTTATCAGCAGCCGCTCAATCCGCCCGCCGACCCGGCTGGCAATGCCCGTCTGGTTGCGGGCGTCGTACGTCACCACACCGTTCACGTAAGCGGTATAACTGCGGGCGCCGCTTTCCGCGCTGATCGCGGGGATGCTCGCAATGATCCTGTCATTGACCGGTTTCGTTAACATGGCAATGCTGCTGTCAACAGCCTGTTCACTTTGCGCATCTTTCCGCACAAGGTCCATGCCGCAGATCGGGCATTCGCCGGGCTTGTCCTCCACTATCTCCGGATGCATCGGGCAGGTGTATGTTTGCGCCGCCCTATCGTTTTCGTTTTTGCAGGCGGCCAGCACCAGTACTAAAAAGGACAGGGTCAATAATATTTTACCTGTATAACTGTTTCTCATAATCGACGACCATTTCATATAACTTTAATTTTTCGTCCAGCACGTTGGACTGCATCATGGTAAGCGCTTCCCAGGAATCGAGCACACTTGACAGCGCCAGCCTGTTTTCCTGGTAATTCAGAAAATTTACATCCAGCGCCTTGCGCAGGGCAGGGATGATCTTATCTTCCATTGCCCCGATCCGCTTTTGCATGGAAAGAATATCATAGTGCATGCCATAGAGCATTCCCTGGGTTTGCTGCAGTATAGCGGCCCTCTCCTTTTCCATCGCCTGTATTTCGTACTGCATTCCCCTGATTCCTGATTTATACATTTTGGAAGACCAGGGAGCGATCGGGATGCTCGCCATCACCATTGCGCTATAAGCCTTTGGCATCATGGCATCCAGTGGATACATGTGATCGAGCCGCAGCTTAAAGTCCGGTTTCTTTTCTCTCTTCATGCTTTCGATGTTCAGCTGCATGGAGCGGATGCTTTCATTCATTTTGTGAATATCCTCTCTCGAAGCGGCGAGATCGCCGGTATCGTAAGAAGGCGCCATATCGAACCGCGGCCGGTAGCTGGTGTCGATATCAAACCGGGCGTTGCCCGAGTCGTTCATCAGGCTGTTCAGCCATGACCTGGCCCTGGCGATATTGCCTTCCTGCATGAGGATCATATTCTTATTGTCCTCGATCTTTGCATTCGCCTTATAAACCCCGGTGAGCTCCGACTGGTTGTAAGGATAACGCACTTCTTCGATCTTCTTTATCGTTTCAATGATCTTCGCATTCTTCTGCAAAACGCTTATCCGCTGTTCCGCGACGAGCCAGCTGAAATAAAGGAGTTTTGCCTGCGCTTTCAAATCGTTCAATGTAATCCCGCGTGCGGCCCGCTCGATATTCCCCTGAGAGGCGATATACTTTTTCCTCGCGCCAAGCTTTGCCGGGTTGGGAATATCCTGTTCCAGCTGCAGCATCAGGCTGCCTTTGTTACGGTCGTCCATCACCGCCTGCCCGGGGTACGGGGTCATGAAGGTGCCGATGCCGGCCATCGGGGCCATCCAGGACGTGGCGGCCTCTGCGCGGTATTTGTAACTTTCCGCTTTCAGCGAATAGGACTGCAGCAGCATGTTGTTCCGGTCGATCCGAAGCAATATGCTGTCCAGCGGCAGCACCGGCGGCTGTTGCGCTGCGACCCGCGTCGCCGTGAAAAGCGCTGAGAGTATGATGCAGTTAATGATGTACCTCATGAATTTCCAGTTTTCCATACTTGCGTAATTCGTATTCTTTTGTCATCAGGAAGATCAGCGGTGTCACCAGCAAAATATGCGTGGACGAGGTAAGGACGCCGCCGATCATCGGCAGCACGATAGGCTTCATCACGTCGGTACCCACGCCTGTAGCCCAAAGAACAGGCACGAGGCCGAACAAGGACACGCATACCGTCATCAGCTTGGGGCGAAGCCGTTTTGCCGCGCCGTGGATCACCGCCAGGCGCAAGTCCTCCCGGCTGATCGTTTCCGAAGAGTTCCCTTTCTCCCTTACCAGCTGCTGCATCGCATCGTTGAGATAAATGATCATTACGATACCCGTTTCCACCGCGATACCGAACAGCGCAATAAAACCCACGGCAACGGCAACGGAGAGGTTCACGCTCCAGAAATAGATCATGTAAGCGCCGCCGATCAATGCAAAGGGCACGGTGATCAGGCTGAGGAAGGCTTCGCGGACGGAGTGAAAGGCCAGGTAAAGCGAGAAAAAGATGATCAGCAGCACTACCGGCGCGATCCACATCAGGGTTTGCTGCCCGCGGATCAGGTTTTCGTACTGGCCGCTCCATTCAAGGTAATAACCCCGCGGAAGAACGATACCGTTCAGTTTTTTGACCGCTTCATCCACCGTGCTGCCCAGGTCTCTGTTCCTGACATTGAACATCACCGCGCCACGGAGCACGGCGTTTTCCGAAGTGATCATAGGGGGGCCGTTCACAAACTTCACATCAGCCACGGAAGATAAAGGCACTTCCCCGAACGAAGCGGACATAATGGGAATGCGTTTGATGCGTTCCAGGCTGTTGCGGTATTCCTGCGACATACGGACACTGATGGAGAACCGTTGGCGGCCTTCGATGGTATTACCGATGGGCGCGCCGCCCAGCGCCGTTTCCACGGTCTGGTTCACATCATCCACCGTCATGCCGTACCGCGCAAGATCCTGTCTCCGCACGTCTATGTCCAGGTACTTTCCGCCCCTGACAGGTTCCACATACAGATAGTCAATGCCGGCCGTGCCTTCCAGCGCTTCTTTTACCCGTTCGGACACCAAAGCGATGGTATCGAGGTGCTGCCCGTACACTTTCACGCCCACATCCGTGCGGATGCCGGTAGCCAGCATGTTGACACGGTTGATGATCGGCTGCGTCCACCCGTTGATCACGCCGGGGATCTGGAGTTTCGCGTCCAGCTCGTTAATGATGTCTTTCTTCGTAATGCCCTCGCGCCATTCCGATTTCGGCTTCAACATAATGATCGTTTCGATCATGCTTATCGGTGAATTATCCGTGGCCGTGCTGGCGCGGCCGGCCTTCCCCAGCACCTTGTCCACTTCCGGCACCGATCTGATGATCTGGTCCTGCACCTGCAAAATGCGTTTTGCTTCGCTATTGGAAATATCCGGCAAGGTTACGGGCATGAACAGGATGCTTTGCTCGTCCAACGGCGGCATAAATTCGCGGCCAAGACTTTTTAGCAGCGGAATAGTGATAACAAGCGCGATAACATTGACCGCGATCACGGTCTTGCGCCATTTCAGCACGCCCCTGATAACGGGCTCGTAGATCTTTTCCAGCACCCGGTTCACGGGGTTGGCATGGTCGGGGCGGAACTTCCCTTTCATAAAAAATGAGATCAGCACCGGGGCCAGCGTGATGACAAGGAAAGCGTCCATGAGCATGATGAACGTTTTCGTATAGGCCAGCGGGTGAAACAGCTTGCCTTCCTGCCCCGTCAGCATGAATACCGGGAGAAACGAGGTGATGATGATGATCGTGGCAAAAAATACCCCGCGCGACACCTGTTTGCTGGACTGCCCGATGACCTTCAGCCGCTCTTCTTCGGATATCCATTCAGGCGATCTTTTAAATATTTTCTTCAACCAGTTCATTATAAATGGTTTTTCTGTTCCTGCTGCCACACGGCATACCTTTCAGCAAGATGTTTATATGCATTTTCGCTCATGATGATCCCGTTGTCCACGATCACGCCGATCGCCAGCGCGATGCCGGTCAGGGACATGATGTTCGACGAGATCCCGAAAGCGTTCATCAGGATAAAGCTCGCCGCAAGCGTAACGGGGATCTGTATAATAATGCTTAACGCGCTTCTCCAGTGGAAAAGAAAGATGATCACCACCAGTGATACCACGATCATTTCCTCGACAAGCGTCGTTTTGATAGATTCGATCGATTCTTTTATCAGCTTACCGCGGTCATAAACGATATCGAACTTTACGCCTTCCGGCAGGCCTTTCGCCACTTCTTCCATCCGGGTCTTTACTTTTTCGATCACGTCATCGGCATTTTCTCCATACCGCATTACCACGATGCCGCCCACGCGCTCGCCTTCGCCGTCCTGGTCAAAGATGCCCAGCCGGGTTTCGCCTGTCATTTGCACTGAGGCTACGTCCGCTATTCGGACCGGTATGCTGTTCT
>JBQCFV010000481.1:0-2684 GCA_051958695.1 Chitinophaga sp.
ATAAACAGCAAGGCCCCAAATGCTCAGGATCAGCACCTGCGGCCCGAGGTTCCACAAATGCAGCCCTTCAAAGGCCACCTTCCGCAAAGCATCGTTCAGGTAAGTGAGCGGCAATACTTTACATATAGGCTGCAGCCAGCCGGGGAACACGTCTATCGGGAAAAAAGTGCCCGCCAGCAAAAATTGCGGCAGCGTGACGATGTTGGCCATCGGCGGAATGGTGCTTTCCGTTTTGGCGATGCCGCTTACCACGAAGCCGAAACCCATGAACACGATGAGCCCGAAAAGGCATAACAGCAGCATTTCAAAAAAGGTGAGAAAGCCGTGTATGAGCGTGAACCCGAAAAAGAAATACCCCACGCCGATGATGATCACGGAGCCGAAGGACTGAAACAGCAAACGGCTGATAGCTTCTCCCAGTATAATGTACATCCTGCTGACCGGCGTGGCGAAAAAACGTTTCAGCACCAGCGTTTGCCGAAGGCTGAAAAACAGGAAGGCCGTGCCGAACACCGCGGCGCTCAACAAAGAGAAGCCCAACTGTCCGGGCAATATGAAGTCGATGCGTTTGTAAATGCGCCCGGGAACCGTTTCCGGCACGATGCGCGCCACGCTGGGGCGCGGGTATGCGCGGTCGTCCGCGATATTGATGCCGGTGCCGAGCATGTTCATGAGCATGCCCACGTTCTCGGGCGTGCTCGCGGTAGAAGTTTTAACGTGAACGGTATAAGGCGGCGCCGGTGCGGCAGCGCCCGTATCTATCTTTAAGATCGCGGTGAGCCTGCCTTTGGACAGGTCGTCCTCCATCTGCTCCTGCGAATCGCCGGTTACCAACCTGATGTTGCCGTTGAGCCGCAGGCCCTGGTACACGGGGTTCAGCGTATCCGACGCATGGTCTACCCCCACTCTCACGGAAAGGCTGCCGCCCCCGATAAAACCGAACACCATCGTGAACATCAGTGGAAAACCAAGGCTGAAAACGATCGCCGAAGGGCTTCTGAACATCGCCCTGATGCTTGCCTTTGTAATTGACCACATTGCCCGGCCCTGGTTGTACTTTTCTGCCATGCGTGTTGTTTTAGATGGACGCAAAACTAGCAAACGCCGGGCAATTATTACAGCCGCCCGTAAAAACGGGAAACCCCGGCGCGGTGCCGGGGCTTGCCCATTCTTAAAACCTGTAATCTCCGATGAATGCTTCTTACAATCCGTCCAGCGCGGTGATCTCCGCCTGCAGGGCGCTTTCCGTGGTTTCGGAAAGGGTCAGCGCCTCGTCCATGTCCTCGCCGATGGTGATATCTTTTTTCACGAAATAATATTTACCGCCTTTGATGGAAAACGCGATCAGCCTGCCTTCCGCGCCCACGGGCATCATGTTGTCGTAGCTTTTTACGCGGTTGGCGCCGTCCGGCGTGTAAAGCTGCGCTACCACGGTTGCATTCTTCGCCACGAAGAACACAAAGGTTTCGCCGCTGAACGCCCGGAAGCTGGCCATGCTGCCGGGGTTGTTGGGCACGGATACTTTCATGGTGGTTTTGGGGTTGCTCCAT
Organism: Chitinophaga sp.; assembly: GCA_051958695.1. Classification (GTDB taxonomy): domain Bacteria; phylum Bacteroidota; class Bacteroidia; order Chitinophagales; family Chitinophagaceae; genus Chitinophaga. Next base: position 1,551 of record JBQCFV010000481.1, read on the forward strand.
GACCAGAAGATGTCGCAGTTCACCCAGCCCAGCTGACCAAAATCAAAAGCGAATTTGCCTTCATCCATTTTTGCTTCCATCTGTCCTGCGCCCTGGCGCGGCTGCTGCCATGCGAACTGGTTGCCCTGCACACTGTCCACCCCAATCCACAACTGCGTGGCGCCGTCGCGTTTGGCGGGCACTTCTACCCGGATGGGCACTTGCAGCTGCTGGTCTACCTTTTGACCATTGGCTTTAACGTCGAGCAGGAAAGAGCCGTCGGACTGAAGGGGCGCGCCGGAAATGTGGTTGGTATTGGCGCCGAACAGGATGATGTCGCTGCGTTTGAGCAGTTCCACCGCGTCAACGGTGATGTCGCCGGTCACGGCGTTGCCGTTCATGGTGAGGGAGCCGGCGGGAAAGGTCACCTTTACGCCGCCTTTGAGGGATATCGTTTTGGGCAGATCGTTCGCTTTAAAAGAAAAAGACTGTACCTGCGGCCCGATCTTTTCCAGCAGATCGCGCGTATCCTGCACGGGATTGGCGGGCGGGGGCGCGTCGTTTTTGCTGCATGCGGCAAAAAACATCGTAACGGTGGCGAACAGGGCGGCTAAACTTTGCTTTTTCATGTGATATCGATTTTAATGAAGAAATAAGTTTCGGTTGTTTGAAAGGAGATCAACGCACCAAAACTTTTGTTACCCCTGTTTTTAAAAATGAGGGAGAAATTCTCAATAACCGATCATTAACAAATTTGGTTTGAGGGGGTTAGGGAACATTTATTAAGTTGCGGGTACCACGTTTTTAAATCTAAACCGATTATCAACCAATACCGGGCAAGCCGGCAGTAAACCCGACTGAAATGGCAGAACTGAAAAAACAACCGGCCGCGGAACCGGCCGGTTCCATGGAAAAGATGTGCGAGTGTTACGATTCCGTCCTCAACCAGCTGCAGGAATTTGATCCGTTCAGCGCCTCGCAGATCCTTTGCAATGTGATCAACGAACATATCAAACGGCTCACCAGCGTGATCCGCCATCACAACGAGATCGCCGAAGCGGCGGAAAAAAGCATGGAAGCGCTGGCCGACGGTCTTCGCCGCCTTCGCATGCAGGCGCAGAAAGTGGTGGACGATACGCACAACAACGTGATCAG
>JBQCFV010000482.1:0-2415 GCA_051958695.1 Chitinophaga sp.
CTCCGTATTTGGCGCTATGGCCACTTCATGGATCTCCAGGCATACGTTCAACATCATTCTCGGCTCGCTGCTGATCGTGATCGCTATATTCCTAATGCTGAAACCCAAGCAGGGCGGCTATGCCGGCCGGAACAACAAAGGCAAATGCGTGGAAAGGGAGCTGACAGAGAAAAGCGGGGAAGAACATCATTACAAATTCAATATCTGGTACGGCATCGGCATCAGTTTCCTGGTGGGGTTTGTGAGCAGCCTGCTGGGCATCGGCGGCGGCATCATACACGTACCGGCGTTGATCAGCCTGCTCAATTTCCCGATCCATGTGGCTACCGCTACGTCGCATTTTATACTTGCGATCATGTCGCTGGCGGGAACTATCGTGCATATGGTGCAGGGCAGCTTCTGGGAAGGATGGCAGACCGCGCTGGCCATCGGCGGCGGCGTGATACTCGGGGCGCAGATCGTCGCGGGGCTTTCCAGCAAGGTGAAGCCTAAGGGTATTATACTCGCATTGGCGGGGGCTTTGCTGCTGGTCGGGGTAAGGCTGCTGTTTGCGTGATTTACTGCAGCAAAAAACTCATCACAAACAACACCGCCAGCACATACATCACCGGGCTGATCTCCTTCTGCCTGCCGGTGAACACTTTCAGCAATACATAGCTCAGCATGCCGAACACAATGCCTTCCGCGATGCTGTAAGTATAGGGCATCATCACGATGGCAAGAAAGGCCGGTATCGCCTCCGTTACATCTTCGAAATTTATTTTCACCACCGCGCCCATCATCAGCATACCGACAATGATCAACGCCGGCGCGGTAGCCGCGGCGGGTATCATGGCGAACAGCGGCGCGAAGAACAGCGCGAGCAAAAACATCCCCGCCACCGTTACCGCCGTAAGCCCCGTTCTCCCGCCGGACGCGAGACCGCTCGCGCTTTCCACATAAGCCGTTACCACGCTGGTGCCGAGTAACGCGCCCGCCGTTGTGCCCACCGCATCGGCAAACAACGCCTGTTTCGCCCGCGGGATGCGGCCCTGCGCGTCCAGCAGCCCGGCTTTGTTGCATAACCCGATCAACGTGCCGACCGTATCAAAAAGATTCACCATCAGCAGCGTAAAAAGGATCACGACCATATCCAGCGAAAACACTTTGTCAAATTCCAGCTGGAAGGCGATCGGCGACAGGCTGGGCGGAAGGCTTACCGGTGAGCCGCTTTCAGGCCAGTGCGTGATCCCCAGCGGGATGCCCGCCACCGTAGCGATAAGGATGCCGAGCAGCAATGCCGCGTTCACCTTCCGGTACATCAGCACGGCGCTCACGATCAAACCTATCAGCGCGATCAGCGGCCCGGCGCTGGTGATGTTTCCGATCTTCAGGATCACCCCGTCCAGCCGCCCCTCGCCCACATGCCGCATACCCGTTTCGATAATGCCCGCATTCGCCATGCCGATCAGCGCAATGAGCAGCCCGATACCCACCGAGATGGCGTGTTTCAGGTTTTCCGGAATGCTGTTGATGATCGCTTCGCGGATATGAAACAAAGAGAGGAAAATAAAAATGATCCCTTCCAGGAAAACGGCGGTGAGCGCGAACTGCCAGCTGTAACCCATGCCCAACACGATGGTGTAGGCAAAAAACGCGTTCAGCCCCATGCCCGGCGCCAACCCGATGGGCAGGCGGGCATACAAACCCATCACCAGCGTGCCGATGGCGGCAGCCAGGGCCGTGGCCGTGATGAGGGCGTTAAAATCCATCCCCGTTTTGGACAGGATCATGGGGTTTACGGCCAGTATGTAGGCCATGGTGGAAAACGTGGTAAGCCCCGCCAGCAGTTCCTTTTTGACGGTGGTACCGTTTTCGTGCAAACGAAAAAGATCACGCATAGAGCAAAGGTAGTCCTTGCGCGATTTTTTCCTAATTTCATGCAAAGATGAAAAACACACCCGGCTGGCAGGCGATAGAACAGTGGCTGGCGGCGAAAGATCTGAAGCCGTTCGTTTTCCAGGAAGAAGCATGGGAACATTATCTCCATGGCCGCTCAGGCCTCGTAAACGCGCCTACAGGCTTTGGCAAGACCTTTTCCTTATTTCTCGGCACGGTGATCCGCTGGATCAACGAAAACCCGGATTACCGCAGCAAAACCGTCAACGGCCTGCAACTATTGTGGGTAACACCCCTGCGCGCGCTGGCGAAGGATATCGGCCGCGCCATGGAAGAAGCGCTGCGCGAGCTGAAAGTGCCCTGGAAAGTAGGTATCCGCAGCGGCGACACCGCCACCAGCGTACGCGAGCAGCAGAAAAAACAGATGCCCGAAGTCCTCATCATCACCCCTGAATCCATCCACATCCTGATGGCGCAGAAGGACTACGCCAAACGTTTTGCCACGCTGCACACCGTAGTGGTGGACGAGTGGCACGA
>JBQCFV010000483.1:0-6409 GCA_051958695.1 Chitinophaga sp.
GGTAAGCTCTGTAAGCCCGGCACGCATATGGATCACGTTGAGGTCGCGGAGCGCACCGCCGTCGTCGCCGGATTTTGCCCTGGCTTCGGCGCGGTTGAGATATACTTCCGCCAGCCGCAGATGATGGACAGGCGCATTGGAATACAGCGCGCCGTTACCGGAGCCGTCCAGGTAACCGTACGCATATTTGGCGCTGGCCAGCGGATCGGTCGTATTGCCGGGATAAGGATCGTTGTAATAAAAGTTCCGCCGAAGGTCGTTCGCCGGCATTTCAGACAACAGGTCGGGCGAAGGCCGCACCTGCCCCGTAAAATAGGAATTGGCATAAGCGCCGCCGCCGCGCATGAGGAGAGCAGGGATGCCGTTGATCCTGACATCGTGGTTCATGGCCCAGATCGTTTCCGTATTGCCCACGTTACCGTTCGTGTAATACGCCGCATAGGCCGCATCACGCAGCAGCTCATAACCGCCGTGCATGATCACCGAATCGGCGTATTGCGCCGCCAGCTTGGCGTTCGCAACATCCGGTTGCGCTTTGGTACCGCTCATGTAGAGGTACACTCTCGATAAAAGCGCCATGGCCGCGTATTTCGAAGCATAGCTGTTGGATTTCGTCACCCTGAAATTGGCGATAGCATCCTGCAGGTCGGCAATTATCTGCGCGTAAGATTCGCTTACGCTGCTTCTTGCCGGCGGCGTTTCTCCCAGGTTAACGGGTTTCAGTATCAGCGGAATGCCCGGGTTGGCGGCGGCGTCCTGGTAATAGGGCCTTCCGTACACGCGCAACAGGTTGAAGTTGATGAACGCGCGCAGGAAGAGATTTTCCGCTTTCGCCTGTAATATTTCCGGGTTGGTTTCGCCTTCCGCCACATGCTTCAATACGAGGTTCACGCCCAGCAAAGCTTTGTAGGAACTGAACCAGAACATGTTCGACAACCCGAAGTCCTTTGATTCAGAATTGGTGTAAGTGAACGCGTCCAGCTGGCGCAGCGCCTCGTCCGCATTGTCCGAAGGATTGTCTACGAACTTCACGTTGTTGCCCCTGAACTCGCTGATGTTGAACCATGCTTTTTCGTAATCCGGAAGGGACAGGTTCACGTAATTGGCCACGGTGGCTTTGGTATAACCCGCGGGGGTGGAAAATTGCTGCTCTTCGAACACCACGTTATGCGGCGCCAGATCGTCCAGCCGCTGATCGCAGCCCGCGCCCGATACGGCAACGGCGGCCAGCATGTATATGATAACTTTTTTCATGATCCTGATTTAATGATTAAAAACCTGCAGACAGCCCGATGAGGAAACGGCGCGGCATCGCGCTCGCCATGCCCGTTCCCGCGTACGAGGTGCTGGTAGACCCGATGGTGGCTCCCTCTGGGTCCGCGGCATACAGCTCTTTTGATTTGATGACGAACACATTGTCCGCGCTTGCGTACACATTCAGCGAACTGATCCTGAACCGGCTGAGGAACGTTTTTGGCAGGTCGTAACCGAGGCGCACGTTGCGCAGCCTGAGATAGCTCGCGTCTACATATATCTGCGACGAAGCGAGTTTGGTGGCGCCGCGCTGGCTGAAAGCGGGATCGTAGAAGTCAGGATAGTTGGCGTCCGTATCGCCGGGGCCTTTCCAGACCCGGATGTCTTTCGAAGGCTGCGCCAGGTTAAAGCCGCTTTGCCACAAGGTCGGGTCGAGAAAGTTGCGCAGCGAATTGTTCATGATCTTGTTGCCGTAGGAAAAGTTAAAGAGCACGCTGAGGTGGAAATTTTTATAGCGGAAGTCGCTCGACCAGCCGCCAAAAAATTTCGGGGTGGAGCTGCCTACCGTCTGGAACTGGCTCAAACCGCCTGCCCTGGCCAGCGGGAGACTGTCCACCAGCTCGGTCTTTCCGTTACCCAGCAGCTTTTCGAACAGCGGGTGGCCGTTGTCAGGGTCCACGCCCACGTACTTCACTGCTTTCAGCACGTTCACGTCCTCGCCAACGTGGCGGTAATAGTTCCTGGAAAAATTGTCCAGCAATGAATCGCCTTTGAGGGCCACCAGCCTGTTTTTGTTGAAGCTGATGTTAAAGTCCATCGTCCAGCCGAAATCTTTCCGTTTGATGTTTTCCGTCACCAGCCTGATATCCAGCCCGCGGTTGCGCAGCGCGCCCACGTTGGCGTATTGCGAAGTGAAGCCGATATAGCTCGGCAGCAGCACGCTTTGCAGCAGGTTGCGGCTGTTGCGGTTGTAGAGATCAACGTTCAGCGTCACACGATTCCACAAACCGAGGTCGAAGCCAACGTTCGTGGTGTAGGTCGTTTCCCAGGTGATGTTGTCGTTCGCCAGCTGGCTGATGCTGGAACCTACGGCGTTATCGCTGTAGAACACATCGTCTTTGTACGTAGAGAAGTTCAGGTAGTCCGCTCCCGCTTCCCTGCCCGATGTGCCGTACGAAGCGCGGAGCTTGAGCAGGCTGACGGGTTTCACGTTAAAGAACATTTCCCGGCTGAGCAGCCATCCGCCGCTGACGGCGTAGAAATTCCCGTAGCGGTTATTGCGCCCGAAGTTGGTGGACGCGTCCCTGCGGATGGAAGCGGACGCGAAGTACTTTCCTTTGTAGCTGTCGTTCACCTCGCTGAAAATGGAGAACGACGCTTTGTCTACCGGCGGCAGCGACGTGGGCACCACGGGCCATCCAATCAGTATATCGATAAAGTCGCCGAAGTTCAGGAAAGCGCCCAGGTTGCGTTCGCCGGGGTACGGCGTGTTGTACACTTTCGCTGAAGAATTTTTGCTGCGGAAGCGGCCGTATTCCTGGCCCGCTACGGCAGACAGCTCGTGATCGCCCAGGCGCTTCTGTACGGTAAGCAGGTTGGAGGTAAGGAAGTAGGATGAAATGGTCTGGTTAAGCTGCAGCTGGCCGTTCATGTACACGGGGCTGTTCGCCGCGCCGTCGTAGCGGCCGCGGTAAGTGCGCGGGTCGCGGTAGGCGTTGACGTCGTTATTGGTGTAATTGATGGAATTGGTGGATTGCACGGAAAGCCAGGGCAATATTTTGTACCGCAGCACGCCGGAACCGAACAGGTTCAGGCGGTTGGTGAGCCGCGTATTGTAGGTATGGGAATACAGCGGGTTGTCGTAGTACACGGTGCGCCTCGGCCCCGTTGCATTGTAGATGTAGTCCGGGATGGAATCCGCCAGTTCGCCGCTGGCATAGTACGGCGTTACCCAGGGCTGCAGGATGTAGTACTGGTTCTCGCTGGTGGTGGCGGTGTATTGATCGTACAGCACGTTGGTGTTGAGGGCGAACGAAAGTTTGTCGTTGAAGCGGTGGTCCAGGTTGATGCGGATGGCTTTCCTGTCCATGTTATCGTCCAGCAGGGTGCCGTCCTGGTCCGTCCAGCTGATGGCGGTATAGAACTTTGTTTTTTCAGTGCCGCCGGAAACGGAGAGGTTGATGTCGCTTTGAAGACCATCGGTGAAAAACGCGGTATTGTCCCACTGCGTGCTGTTTTTCATCTCCTCGTCTGTAAACGGCCGCGTGGTGTTGTAATAATTGTCGAAGCTGCCGTAATTGTTTTGCAGCGTGGCATTGGAGGCATACAGCCGCTCCATCGATTTGCGGATATGCGTGGTGATCTCTCCCGTGTTCATGAAGCGCATGAGGCGGTTGTTCTGCACCTTGCCATAGTTCATGCTGAGGTTCACCGACGTCCTGTTCGTATGCCCGCGGCGGGTAACCACCACCAGCACGCCCTGCGCGGCGCGCGAGCCGTAAATGGCGGTGGATGCGGCATCCTTGAGGATGTTGATGCTTTCGATGTCGTTGGCGTTGATGATGTCCTGCAGGTTGGCGGCATTCGTCACCACGCCGTCAACCACGATCAGCGGCCCGAAGTTGGTGTTGGACGCGTCGTTGAAGCTGCTTTGCCCGCGTATCACCACCTGGCCGCGGTTCGCCACGCTGCCGCCCTGCTCGAGGATGTACAGCCCGGTGGCTTTACCTTTTAGCATGGCGAGCGTGTTGGCGCCGGAAACGCCGCTGCGCAGCTCTTCGCCGCGGATGGTTTGCACCGCCCCGGTAAATTCGGAAGCTTTGCGCTGGGAATAGCCGGTGCTGATCACCACCGTATCTATCAGCGACTGCGCTCTTTTCAACCCGATGCTCACTTCGCCGCCCGCGCCGATCTTAAATTCCTTTTTTTCAAATCCGACATAACTGATCACAAGCACGTCGCCTTCCACCGCGTCTATCGTAAAAGCGCCCTGCTCGTCGGTAACAGCGGAAGCGGCTTTTCCTTTCACACGAATGGTTGCGCCTACCAGCGGGTAGCCGCCTTCCGCGTCGCGCACCACGCCCTTTACGGGAGCAGCGGGAATGACGGTGGCAGGCTGTTCCGCCCGCCGGTTGATCACGATCGTTTTGTTTTCGATGGTAAACTCAAGGTCCTGGCTTTTCAGCGCCAGGCTGAGAAATTGCGTCAGCGGCATGGCTTCCGCCTTTAGCGTTACCGGCCTGCTTTTTTCGAGCAGCGAAACGTTGTAGAACACCACGAAGCCGGTTTGCCGCTTGACGGCGTTGAACACTTCGTTGAGCGGCGCTTTTTTTTACGGAAAGCGTAACCGTTTGCGAAGCGACTTTGGCTGATACATGAAGCGCCATGCCGAGCAAAACCATAGCGGTCAGTCTCATAACACGCAGCATTTGGATAAGGCACCGTTCCCTTTGCCCTCGCGGGGCAACCGGGGCCCGGTTAGAAAGAATGATTAAATTCATACCTTTGTAACGGTTTTTGGTTGATACTGAAATTGTTGAAGCAGCAAACTTTTGATTGTTTTAGCGGTCAGCCAGATACTTTGCCGGAAGGGGTGAGATACTTCCGGCTTTTTTATGCGCCGCCGCCATGTTGTCGGTTCAGGTCATGCTAATGTTTTATGTTGACAAATAGATTCCGGTTCAGGGATATACCACCAGCTTTCTTCCTTCTTCCAGCCTGCAATGCAGCCCGGCCTTTTCCAGCACGCGGGTGACCTGCGAAAGGTTCAGGTTCCTTTCTATTTCGCCGCCAAACCTGATGTCCGGCAGGCGGCCTTCATATACGATCTCCAGGTCGTACCAGCGGGCCAGCTCGCGCAGCACTTCGGCCATGCTTTTATTGTCGAAGCTGAACAGGCCGCGCGTCCATGCGGTAGCCTGCGCCACGTCCGCCTTTTCTTTCCGCAGCGAACCGTTTTGCCCGATAGCTTTTTCGCCGGGAGCCAGCAGCTGGTCGATGCCGTACGATCTTACTTTCACCGCGCCGTCCGTCAGCGTGGTGGTAACTGCGGGCTCATCCCCGTACGCGTGGATGTTGAAGCTGGTTCCCAGCACCATCACTTCCGTGCCGCCGGCGTTGACGATAAACGGCTGCCGGGCGGAGGGCGTCACTTCGAAGTAGGCTTCGCCGCTTATTTCCACCCGGCGCTCCCGCCCGTTGAATGCGGTGGGATAGGTTACCGAGCTGGCGGAATTGAGCAGCATCTTTGTGCCGTCCGGCAGCAGCACCTGGAACTGCCTGCCCCTGGGTATGCTGATGGTATTAAAAACGGCCTCGCCGCCCGTGTTCTCATAACTCAGCCTGCCGTTGCGCATTACCGCGCGCGCGCCTTTCTGCGCGGCTACCTGCCCGTCGGCAACGCTGTCCAGCACCACCTGCGAACCGTCCGCCAGCGTAAGTATCGCACCGTTCTTGCCGGGGGCTACGTCTTTTATAAGGGGCGCGGCGGCCGCCAGCGGCGCTTTTTCGGCCGGCTTCCATATCAGATACCCGCCAACTCCCAGCAAAACCGCAACGGAGGCAGCGGCCAGCCAGCGGCGTATATTTCGCACCCGGCCGGTTTGCGTCATCGCTTGAATGTTCCCGTACATTTTTTCCGAAGGGATATTGTCCGGGTATATTGCCATGGCATCCCAGATCTCCTTCATCGGCGCTTCCAGCGTTTCTTCCGCACCGTTTTCATTCAGCAGCGCATGCAGTTCTTCCATCTCCTGCGGGGAGCATTCCCCCAGCAGCATTTTCTGAAAAAGGTGTTCCGTCCTTGAAGGCTGATTGGACATAATAATGGTTTGTTACAAAAGCCCGACACGCGCCGGGGAAAAATGTACCAGTCGTTTTAAAAAAAATTCCGCGTAAGGGAGGAAACAGCGGCGGGGGAATTATTTCAACAGGTGATGGATGAGCAGCAGCAGCAGGCCGTCACTGTAATGATGCTGCAAATAACTGCGCAGCGACAACATGGCCGCGCTCAGGTGGTTGCGCACCGTGTTGGGCGAGAGCTGCAGCTTTTCGGCGATCTCGCTGCGGGAAAGACCCTGCAACTGGCTCAGCTCGTAAACGGTCTTTTGCTGAAGGGGCAGACGGCTTACCGCCTGTTCCAGTAGCTTCCGCTGTT
>JBQCFV010000484.1:0-8481 GCA_051958695.1 Chitinophaga sp.
ATGGTTTCCACGTCGTTCACCAACCAGCTCCAGCTGGTGCCGGGCAGGTTTTTGTCTTCCGTGCCGCTGAACAGCACGCTTTCCCCTTCGCATACCGGAGCCACCGGGCGGATGTTGGCATCGGGCAGCGAGGCTACGTGCACGGGCATCGTTTTCGTATCGGTGCAGCCGTAGCGGCTGGTAGCGGTAAGCGTGGCGGTATAATCGCCTACGCCGGTATAAAGGAACTGCGGGTTTTCGTTACCGCTCACATCGTCCGTACGGTCCGTTACGCCGAAATCCCAGGTGTAGGTGAGCGGGTCGTCGTGACTGTCCTTGCTCAGCGCGGTGGTGGTGTTGTTGAATTGGATCATGGCTTCGTCGCAGGCCTGGCTGTCGTCGAGCGTGAAGGATACTTTCACTTCATCCACGATAATGCTGTCCGGCGGGCCTTGTGCGGGCACCCGCCAGCCTTGCTCGTCTTCCAGCACCACGCGCGGGTAATACACGCCGGCCCTGTCGTAGCGGTAGCTGAAGGAATTGGCGGTAGTGGTTTGCACGGTACCGTTGTCGAGGTCCCAGATGTATTTTACGGCATTGGACGAGGTGGCGGACAGTGTGATGTCGTGAGGCACGCAGCCGGTCAGCGGCAGCATGGTGCGCGTGCCGATGGGGCCGTCGATCTTGATTTCTTTTGTTTCGGAATGCGGGCAATCGCCTTCGGAATATACCTCCAGCCGGATGGTGTAGGTGCCGGGCAGGTTGTAAATATGCGAGGGCGATTCCAGGTCCGACCTGCTGCCGTCGCCAAAGTCCCATACGGAACGCACGAAATCGCTGCTTTCATTGGTAAGTTGCACCAGTGCGGGCGGGCATACGTTCAGTGTAGGCGGCACCGTGAAATCCGCTACCGGGTCGGGTACGGTGATGTATTCTTCTTTTTGTACGGAGGAAGCGCAGCCTTCGTTGTCCGCGATGCTCAGCGTTACGGTGTATTTGCCGGAAGCCGTGTAGGTTTTAACGGGATGCATGTCGCCGCTGGCCGTGCCGTCCCCGAAATCCCAGGTGTAGGTGAGGTTGGCGCCGGTGGAGGTATTGCTGAACTGCATGCCCGTGTTCTTGCAGGCGATCTGCGAAGCGGTGGTAAAGTCCGCGTTCACTGCTATCACGGTAACGGGCTGGTTCACGGATGTTTCGCAACCTGCCGCGTCCTTCACGGTGAGTGTTACGTCGTAGGTGCCGGGCGTTTCGAACTGGTGCCCGTAATTCAGCGGCTGCGTGGCGGTTTGTTCCTCCGGCGTTCCGTCCCCGAAATTCCAGATCCACGATGTAATGCCGTACCCATGCTGCGCTACGGAAGCATCGTTGAAAAGCCGGTCTTCGTCCACGCAGCGCAGGCCGGTGAAGTTGAAATTCGCCACCGCTCCGTTCACCTGTATGGGCAAAGTATTGGACTGACTAGGGCAATTATTGCGGTCTATAATGCGCAGCACTACGTTATAAGTGCCCGGGTTGTTATAGGTCTTGGAAATGTTGTTGCCGCTGCTGGGCGCATAGGTGCCGTCGGCCCAAAGCCATTCCCATTGCTCGATCAGGTCTTCGTTCAGCTCGTTGCGCGATATCACAACGGCGCCCCCGGCGCAGATCTCCGCTTTGTCGCTGCTGATCACGGGTTTTTCATCTATCACGTCCAGCGCCAGGCGGGTAACGGACTGGCAATCGCCGTTGGACACGGTGAGCGTAACGGTGTAATGGCCTGTTTGCGTGTATACGTGTACGGGAGACTGGTCGCCGGATGTATACCCGTCCCCGAAATCCCATAACCAGGTGCGGGGCGTACCCGCAATAGGCCCGAAGTCCGACCGGTCGGTGAACTGCACCGTGTAGCGGTCTGCGCAGCTTTGCGCGAAGGTGAAGTCCGCGATCGGCGGCAGCACCGTGATAAAATCCGTTTTGGTAACCGACCGGCGGCAGCCGAAGTTGCTGACTTCCAGCGTTACGTCCTGCAGGCCCACGTTGCGGAATACGTGCGAAGGGTTTTCCATGCTTTCCGTCCGGTTGTCGTCTTCCGGGAATATCCAAAGCCACTCGGTGCCGGCGGGCGTAGAAAGGTTGGTGAACTGTACGGGAACGTCGGCGCAGGGCGTTTTGGGTGTTGCGTCGAAATCCACTACGGGTATACGGCCCGCGCGTACGGAACCGGCCAGCGTCAGGCGGCAGCCGCCGGCGATCTCCAGCGTTACGCTCACGTTGAAAATGCCTTCCTGCGTGTAGGTATGCGAGGGCGTGGGCAGGGTGGAAGTGCCGCCGTCGCCGAAATCCCAGGCATAGCCAGTGATGGTGCCGGCGGTGGTGAGTATGGCGTTGAAGCCGGTGGTATGCGGAAGACACCCTTCGGGCAGGTCGATGTTCAGCTGTCCCCTGGGCTCTTCCACTACAATGTAGCCTGGCCGGGAGAGTTCGTCCGTACAGCCTTGCGCGCTGGTTACCAGCAGCCGTACGTCGTAAGCGCCGAAATTCTGGTAAGCGTGGGCGGGGGAAGCTTCCGAGCCCGTTTGCCCGTCCCCGAAAGTCCAGGTATAACTGTCGGCGCCGGTGGATTGCGAAGTGAACTGCGTATTAAAAGGCACGGCGCAGCCTTGCTGCGGGCTGGCGGTAAAGTCCGCCCGCGGCGGGGCATGTACGGTAATGGATTTGGTAATGGTCTCCTGGCAGCCCATGGGGCCGGAGGTGAGCGTGATATCGTAGGTGCCTGGCAGGGCGAAAAAGAAGGAAGCATTGGTGGCGCTGGACGTGCTGCCGTCGGGAAATACCCATTGGCTGTAAGTGGCCGCGGGCGTGGTGGTATTGCGCAGCATCACGTTCGTTCCCGCGCAGGCGTTGCCGTCTACCGTGAAGTCCGGCGTCGTTTTTTCGATAACGATATACGCGGGTTTGGTGATCACGCGCTGGCAGCCGAGGGTGCTGCTGGCGGTGAGCGTTACGTCGTAACGGCCTTCCGCCGTGTAGGTATGCGAAGGGAACTGGTCGGCGGAAGTGCCGCCGTCCCCGAAGGTCCATGCGTAGGTGGCGGCGCCCATGCCGCTGGTGCGGAAATTGACGGTATGCGGCGTGATGCAGCTGCCGGTGGCGTCCGCGGAAAAGTCGGTGGTGGGCGTTTCGTCCGCATTGATCAGGTTCGGCATGGTGATGCTTTTTTTGCAGCCAAAGCTGTTTTCCACGATGGTGGTCACGGAAAAGCTGCCGCCCACGGTGTACGTATGCGATGCGGTGGCGCCCAGCGCGGTATTGCCGTCCCCGAAATCCCACACGATGCTGCTGATGGAGCCTGAGCCGGGCGTGCTGTTGTCGGTGAACGACACGGCCAGCGGTGTACAGCCGGAAGTAATGGAAGGGGTGAACGCTGGCGCGGGAACGTCGTGTACGGTAATGGTGGCGGAAAACGTCTGCGGCCCGCCGGGGTAAGTAACTGTTAATGTAACGTTATAGGTGCCGGGGTCGGTGAAGATCTTGCTGGCGTCGGCAGTGGTGGCGTGTGCGCCAAGACCAAAGTTCCAGTCATAGGCAGTAGCGCCGGCATCGGATTGATTGGTAAAAGAAACGGTAAGGGGCGCACAACCAGCAGTTACATCTGCCGTAAAACGGGCGGTTTGGGAAAAAACGGGAAGAGCGGCCGTCAGCAAGACTGACAGCAAGGCTGGAAAAAACTTTGCCCTTCGGCCGGGACGAAGCTGGTCGTTCATAGGAGGTTCCTGATGGTAGATGTATGGTGCGGCTAAAGCCTGTAATAAAAGCTAAAAGTAATATTTAAAAAACAATTATCTGTCTGTATTAACATTATGTTTTCAATGTGTTAGCCGATTTATTATTTATTTGCCGGCAAGAGGCAAGTGTAACAAGTACATGTTACCTTTTAAAGCAATCAGTACAAACAGTCTATGGATATGCAAGCATTGGATAAAGCTTATTGGAACGCACGCTACGAAAGCGGCGAAACGGAGTGGGATATGGGCGTTGTATCACCTCCATTAAAAGACTATATCGATCAGTTGCCGAACAAAAATCTTCGCATACTGATCCCCGGCGGCGGCAATAGTTACGAAGCACGTTATTTGTGGGACGCGGGTTTTAGGGATATTACCGTACTTGACATCTCTTCCGTGGCGATCGAACGGCTGAAACGGGAGCACCAGGGCACCGGCATCAAGTTCGAACGTTGTGATTTTTTCGAGCATGAAGCAGAATACGATCTCATTATCGAACAAACTTTTCTCTGCGCGCTCGACCCCGCATTGCGGCAGGCTTACGCGCGGCATATGTACGACCTGCTCTGGGAAGAAGGCCGCCTGGTAGGCGTGCTGTTCAACCGCGAATTTGATCCGCCCGGCCCTCCGTTCGGCGGCGGCGTAAAAATATACCGCAGGATGTTCGAACCATATTTCAGTTTTAAAACCTTCGCTCCCTGCTACAATTCTCACCCGGCCCGCCAGGGTAAAGAGGTGTTCATCAATTTCAGGAAGCTGGACAGCCTCGCCCGCAGGCGCAACTGATACCCGCATCATTTTTGCTTACCTTTACGGTATCAGTATTCTCCATTAAAGACAAGAAACGATGAAAAAATGGATAAGCACCGCCTGCTTTATGCTGGCCGCCATAGCGGTATGGGCGCAGGATGCGGTAACCCCGGACGTTTTTGAGAAAGGCATGACCCGGCCCGGCGTACAGCTGCTGGACGTGCGCACCGCCAAAGAATTTAAAACCGGCCACCTGCCCAACGCGCTGCAGGCGGACTTCACAAAGAAAGACGAGTTCACCCACCGTCTTCAGTCGGTAGACAAATCAAAACCCGTATACATTTACTGCCTCAGCGGAGGCCGCAGCGCCGCCGCCGCCAAATGGATGCGCGAGAACGGTTACAAGGAAGTGATTGAGCTCACCGGCGGCACCATGGCCTGGAAAAAAGCAGGCAAACCATTGACCGGCGCCAACACCGGCCCGCAAATGACAACGGCACAATTCGACAAAGCGGTAGCCGGAAGCAAATGGGTGCTGGTAGACGTAGGCGCCGCCTGGTGCCCGCCCTGCCGCAAAATGGAACCGGCAGTCACGCAGTTCGTCAAAGAAAACAAGCTGAAAAGAGTGAATGTGGACGGTGGCAGGGATACCGATGTGATGCAGCGGCTGAATGCCACGGAGCTGCCTACTTTCGTGCTGTTTAAAGATGGGAGGGAAGTGTGGAGGAAGAGCGGGATCGTGAGTGGGGAAGAGTTTGAGGCGGCGATGGAATAATATTGAGACGGGCGCTTCGATCGAAGCGCCCTTTATTTTTAGCATACACATCAAATCTGTAAAGCCCATCCCTCCTACAACTTATAAATCCCCCCAAACTTCTCCTCCGCATACCCCATGAAATACCGGAAGTTCAGCTTCTCGCCCGTCACTTTTTCGCATAATTCGTTGGAAGTCCAGAACCGGCCGTGGCGGTGGATGTTTTCGCGCAGCCATTGCAGCAGCCTGTCGTATACGCCGGATGCGATGTCGTTTTCTACGCCGGGCACCTGTTTTTTCGCCGCCGCGAACAGCTGCGCCGCGTAAAAGCTGCCGAGCGAGTACGTCGGGAAATACCCGAAGCTGCCGTGGCTCCAGTGGATGTCCTGCAATATGCCGTGCAGGTCGTTGGTTACTTTTACCTGCAGAAAATCTTCATAGTATTTGTTCCACACATCGCGCAGCTCGCCCGTTTTCAGGTTGCCCGCGATCAGTTCCTTTTCTATTTCGTAACGGATCATCACATGGAAGTGATACGTCAGCTCGTCGGCTTCCGTGCGGATCAGCGAGGGTTGCACGAGGTTGATGGCGCGGTAAAAATCCTGGATGGGCACGGCCAGCAGGTTGCTCCTGAACAGGCCCTGCAATTTGGCGTAATGATGCTGCCAGAAAATGAGGCTGCGCCCCACGTTGTTTTCCCAGAGCCTTGATTGCGATTCATGGATGCCGAGGCTGGCCGCTTCGCCGCAGGGCAGGCCGTATTCCTCGATGGGCAGGCCTTGTTCGTACAGCGCGTGACCGCCTTCGTGGATGCAGCTCCAGGTCATATTGCCAAGGTCCTGCTCGTCGATGCGGGTGGTTACGCGCACGTCCTGCGGGTTAAAGCTGGTGGTGAAGGGATGTTCGGAAACGTCCTGCCTGCCGGCTTTGAAATCGTACCCCATGTCGCGCAGCAGGCCGAGGCCAAATTCCCACTGCTGGTCTTTCGGATAGTGACGTGAAAGGAATTTGCGTTCGGGCGTTTCCTGCAGCGCGATCTTTTGCAGCAGCGGTAGCAGCGAGCTGCGCACGTCGCGGAAGATGGCGTCGAGCATGGCCACATCGGCGCCTTTTTCGTATTCGTTGAGCAGGGCGTCGTAAGGGTGGCCGGTATAACCAAGGATGGCGGCTTCCTGCTGTTTGAGGGCGACCATCTTTTCGAGCGCGGGCTCGAACACGGCGTAGTTCTTTTCCGTGCGCGCCCGTATCCAGGTATGATAAGCGGTGTTGGTGGCGGTGGAAAGCTCGGCCACGAAAGCGGCGGGGTATTTCCGGTTCTTTTCATAATCCTCCAGCGAAAGCGTCACGTTCTTTTTCTGGATGGCCGTGAGGTCGTTGCGCTGTTCCAGCTCCCGCATCAGACCGCCGAGATCTTCGCGGCTGAACAGCTCGTGCGCCAGGCTGCTGAGGGTGGTGAGCTGCTGCCCCCTGAAGGCGGCGCCTTTTTCGGGGAGATAGGTTTCCTGGTCCCAGCCCAGCACCGCCGTGGCGTTGCGTACGTCCGCTATCTGCTGCATCTTTTTTTTGTACTCTTCGTAAAGCTCCGCTGAAGTTTTTTGCACTGTCATGAAAAGGATTTTATTTTACAAATCTATCAACCCGCCTGCATAGCAACAAAATGCGGCGCGGAATGTTGATAACAATCAAGATATGACCATCCGCGAAATAATACAAGTCATAGAGACCTTTGCACCGCTGAGCTACCAGGAGCATTACGACAATGCCGGGCTGCTCTTCGGCCGCCCCGAATGGGAAGTGACGGGCGCCCTGCTCACGCTGGACGCGACCGAAGCCGTGCTGGATGAAGCGATCGAAAAAGGCTGCAATCTCGTGATCGCCCATCACCCCATCGTGTTCGGCGGGCTGAAAAAGATCACCGGCCGCAATTACGTGGAAAGGGTGGCGATCAAGGCCATCAAGCACGACATCGCCGTGTATGCGGCCCACACCAACCTGGACAATGTACGCGCCGGCGTAAGCGCCATGATGGCCGGCCGGCTGGACCTTACCCATACCCGCGTACTGGACCCCAAACGG
The DNA here is from genome assembly GCA_051958695.1 of Chitinophaga sp. Lineage (GTDB taxonomy): Bacteria > Bacteroidota > Bacteroidia > Chitinophagales > Chitinophagaceae > Chitinophaga. The sequence continues at coordinate 7,324 of JBQCFV010000484.1, forward strand.
GAGCTGCTGCGCAAGCTCTACACCTTTGTGCCCGTCGCGGACGCGGAGATCGTCCGCAGCGCGCTTTTTGCGGCGGGGGCGGGGCATATCGGCAAATACAGCGAATGTTCCTTTTACCACGAAGGCACCGGCACCTTCAAAGGCGCCGCCGGTACGGACCCTTACGTGGGCAAGCCCGGCGAACGGCATGCGGAAGGCGAGATAAAGGTGGAAGTGATTTTCCCCGCCTGGATGGAAAACAAAGTGGTACAGGCCATGCTGCAGCATCACCCCTACGAGGAGGTGGCGTACGATATCGTAAAGCTGGAAAACGCATACGCCGATGTGGGCTCCGGCCTGGTGTGCCGGCTGCCCGAAGCGATGGACGAAATGGACTTTCTGCGGCTGGTAAAGGAACGTTTCCAAACCGGCTGCGTGCGGTACACCCCTTTGCGGGGCAAAAAGGTGCATACGGTGGCGGTTTGCGGCGGGGCGGGCAGCTTCCTGCTAAAACAGGCCAAAGCGGCCGGGGCGGACGCTTACGTGAGCGCTGACTTCAAGTATCACGAATTTTTTGATGCTGAAAATCAATTAATTATAGCAGATGTCGGACATTTTGAGAGCGAACAGTTCGCGGTAGACTTATTTTATCATATATTGACCGAAAATTTTCGTAACTTCGCGCCTCTAAAATCTACCATCAACACAAACCCGGTAAATTATTTATAATACATGGCTACTGTTAAAGAATACAACGTTGAGGAAAAGCTGGTTTCTGTACTGCGGTTACAGAAGTACGATTCCAAGTTGGACGAAATCCAGATCCTGAAGGGTGAGTTGCCGATCGAAGTGCGGGACCTTGAAGATGAGATTGAGGGATTGAACCACCGCCAGGCACATATCGAAGACGAGGTGAAAGGCATCCAGGATTTTGTGGCCGCCAAAAAAGCCGCTATCAAGGAAGCCGAGGCCCTGGCCAAAAAATACGAAAAACAGCAGGATAATGTAAAGAACAACCGCGAGTTCGAAGCCATCTCCAAGGAAATAGAAATGCAAAACCTGGAGATCAAGCTGGCGGAAAAACACATTAAAGACGCGAACGAAGAAGTAAAGGAAAAGTCCCGCGCGCTGGAAGTGGCCAAAAAAGCCGTTGCAGACAAGGAACTGAACCTGAAGCAT
>JBQCFV010000485.1:0-2633 GCA_051958695.1 Chitinophaga sp.
TTTACTAAAACCCTCGTGACCGGTGAGCAGCGCCAGTTTAGCGGCCCGTAACGATTGTTTTTCACCCTCGGTGCCCGCCTGCGCGATGCGCGCGTTGTAACTTTCTATCCGGGTGAACACATCTCCTTTATCGCCGCCAAACAATAAAATATACGTAGCGCCGGACGCGATGCCGCTGCCCGCGGATATGGCGGGGGACGGGATGTCTTGCAGCTTCTTCCATTCACGCAGCGCCGGATCGTATTGCCACGCGGTGTTGTGCAGCGTGCTGATGCCGGAAGCGTTCTTCGTTCTGCCGCCCGCCACATAAATGCAGGTATGCGAGCCATTGGATTGCGCGACGGTAACGGCATGTGAAACCGCCTGCGGCAAGGGCTGCAACGGCTGCCACTTCGAGCCGGGCGTGAGATCAAGGCTGTAAAATGCATGGGTTGCGGCGGACGCGTTTTCTCCTCCCGCCACATACACCGTATTGCCGTCAATCGCGGCGGAAGCGTTGGTGAGGGGTTCGGGAAGCGGCGGCATATCTTTTACGCGCACCTTTTCCGCCGTGGCATCCCATTGCAGCAGGAATACGGAAGAACGCGGGCCATGCTCATCCTCCCCGCCGATGCACAAAAGCCCGTCCGGCGTGCCCACGCTTGCGGCATAAGCGAACGCAAAGGGCAGCTTTGCCGGGGCGGCGGCCCATTGCATGTTTTTATATAGCGTGTATACGTTACCGTAATATTGTTTTTTACCGCCTTCCCAGGGCATGGCGCCGGGGAAATTGGCTCCGCCAGCGATCAGCAGTACCTGCTGATGCACGCCGACCGCCGCGCCGGCAAGACCAGGCTGCGACGAAGCGCCCGCGGGCAAAGGTAGCTGCGCGGGCACCGACCAGCGGATGTGATCGCCGGAGGGCTCCTGCGCGGCGAGCGGCGGTAAATGAAACATGATGAACAGGATAATGAATAAAGGATTTCGCATGATGATCGTTTAACGCTTTGCGGCAGCGGGCAACCGGGAACAATAAGCCGCAAACCCCAGCGACCCTGCTTCTTTTTCAAACGCGGCAAACCGCTCCGCGCTCATATTCGTTACGGGCGGGCGGAAACCGCCGCAATCAAGCCCGATCAATTTCATATAGGCTTTACCGGTAGCAATGCCGCCGTATTTGCCCAGCAGCCGTATCATGTCTATCGACTGCTGCTGCAAAGCCCTGGCGGTATCCATATCGCCTTTTTCGTAAGCGGCGACCAGGTCGTGGTACAAAGGCGCGGCATAGTTAAAAGTGCTGCCTACGGCACCTTTGGAGCCGACGGCCAGCGCGGGCAGCATGTTTTCGTCGCGGCCCCAGAGCATGTCGTACCGGCCGTTCGAAAAGTGGCGGCAGGAAAGGAAATCCATAAAGTCCTCATGCGTATATTTTACACCGGCAAAGTTGGGGCAGCGGCCATGCACGGCTTTCAGCAGGTCGTACATCGCGAAATGCACGCCGGTCAGCACGGGAATGTGGTAATAATAGAACGGCATATCCGGCACGGCGGCCGCGATGCTGATGCACATATCGGCCAGCATCTGCACGTTGGCCGGCTTGAAATAAAACGGAGAGGTAAATGCTACAGAGTATAAACCGCAATCGCGCGCATGTTTCGCCAGGTCGGTGCATTCGGCTACGCTGGTGCCGCCCAGCAGGGTGATCACTTTAAACGACGGATCGTGATGTGTAGCGGCGGCCCAGCTTTCGGCTACCGCCTTTTTTTCGGAAACGGTCAGCGACACGCCTTCGCCGGTGGAGCCGCAGATAAAGGCGCCGCTGACGCCGTTGAGCCGCAGCATTTCATAATAGGCCGGAATGATCTCAAGGTTCAGTGCTCCGTTCGGGTGCATGGGTGTAAAAGGGGCCGCAACAAGGCCTGTCAGATGTTCGATTGTCATATGTCGGGTTGAATTTATTTTTAAAAAAATGCCGGGAACAGGAGTATTCCCGGCCGCATTTGATACGCTAATGTGGATATCCAAAAGTTTGTTTTAATAAAGGGTCTGCGTTCAGCATGCTGAGCGGCAGCGGCAGCAGCATTTTGTAAGCGGTGCTGCTGCTGAAATACGCAGGGTTCACGGCGGCGTACACGTACGCGTCGCCCGCCCTGCGGAGCGCCCACCAGCGGCGGCCTTCGCCGATAAACTCGCGCAGCGATTCTTCCAGCACCGCGTTCATGTTCTGCTCCGGCGTACCGCTTGTATACGGCGTGTACCCGGCGCCGTAAGCGCGCTCTCGGATATCGTCGATCTCGGCGGAAGGATCGCCGCCCAGCTTGGTTTTGGCTTCCGCGAGCAAAAGCAGCACGTCCGCAAAACGGTATACGGGGAAATCGGTGTCGTATAATTGAATGCCCGCATCCGCTCTGCCGATGAACTTGGTGAGCAGCACCGCGGCTGTCGGGAAGCCGGGCAGGTTGCGGTACATCACGCGGAACGAGCTGGAAATACGGGTGTCGGCCAGGTCGTTAAGCCGGTCTATCATCACCTGGCTCATGCCCACCCTGCTGGCGCCGGCCACGAGCGGGTATGCTGCGGATACGCTTTGCTGTTCAGGCGTTCCCGCATCCAGCAGCAGGGTGCCGGCCTGCGTGGTGTTCACCAGGACGGAA
>JBQCFV010000486.1:0-2425 GCA_051958695.1 Chitinophaga sp.
CTTTCTCCCCTGAACCCGAATCTTTCACTTTATAAAAACTCTTGATTATGAGCAGAAGTTCAAAAGCGGTGGTATCTTTTATAATAGGAGCCGCAGTAGGCGTAGCCGTGGGATATTTCCTCAATTCCGACAAAAAGGAGGAACTGGTAGGAAAGCTCCGTTACCAGGCAGATAAACTGAAGGATAAATTCCGTGCAAAAAAGCAGCAATTCGAAGATGCTATCGAAAATGAATTAACCTGATCCCGTTTCGGCATCTAAAAATCCTTATGCATGGAAGATAACTTTTCCAATTATTTTTCGGAAACAGGCAAGGTAGCCAGGGAATACCTGGAAACCCGGCTGGACCTTATCAAACTGCAGGCAGCGGGAAAGCTGTCAAAAGCGTTGGGCTTGTTCTTTTCGCTGATCATGGCTTTCCTGCTGTTCTTTTTTGTGATCGTGTTCCTGGGCATGGTGCTCGGGTTCTGGATCGGGGAAAGAACAGGCAGCATGGCCCTCGGCTTTTCCTGCGCGGCCGGCGTTTTTGTCCTGCTGCTGCTGGTGATGATCTTTTTCCGGAAAGCACTCATCCAGCGCCCCCTGGCCAACCTGCTCGCCGCCGAGCTGGTAGAGGAGATCGAGGAGATGGAAGAAAGGCGCGAAGAACGCAGGGAAGAAAAAAGAAAAGCATTCAATGATTAAATTTTACCTTCCTTCACATGGCGAAAGTTAAAGTAAAAGACCTTGCGATGCTGGAACTGGAGATCGCGCGGCTGCAGAAAAAGACCCGCGGGCTGGAAGAGCAGCTGGGCCGCCGCATCGATCATCTGAAAGGGAATTACAAAAAGATGGCCGTTAATTCCGTAGTGCCCGGCATCGCCAACAGCGGTGCGATGGGCTTTCTCGGGGGAATGGCTAAAACCCTCTGGCAGAGCGGCTCCGCGAAGTCCGCGCTCACCCGTGCCGCGCTTACCGCGCTGGAATTTATCGCCGTCCGTTTCGGCATCAAGCTGTTCAATAATATCCGGTCAAAACGGCATCGCAGGAAAGCGGAAGCCCGCGCAAAAAGCGCTGCGGAGAAAGAATAACGTCAGCCCCACACTTTCGTACCCTCACTACAGTTAGCGCAAATGTCGATATGTTTACGGCCTTTGATGATCTGCGAGCGGAAGCGCACGTAGTTGTCGTTATGCCATAATGTTCTGAAGCTGGAATTTTTCAGGTCGCCGAGCTGATGCGTGGCATCCTTGTCAAAGCAGCAGGGCACCACCAGCCCGTCCCACGTGATCACCGGCGAATGCCAGAGCCGCCAGCAGTGATCGCTGAGCTTATTTTTGATGGAATACGTGCCGTCGTCGTTGCGGTGATAACGCGAGTATTTGTCGATGGTCGGTATCAGGCGGTTGCCTTCTTCATAATCATACACCTGCGCGGTTTTGCACCGCACTGCGTCCACGCCTATCTCCGCCGCCAGCTTTTTAATGTCTTCGATCTGGTGCTCGTTCGGCTTCACCACGAGGAACTGGAAAAAAACAAAAGGTTTTTTTGATTTCAGCTCCTTTTTCCACTTCACGATATTTTTGGCCCCGGCGATCACTTTGTCCAAATGCCCGCCCACGCGGTATTGCGTGTACACGTCCTGCGTGGTGCCGTCTATGGAAATGATGAGCCTGTCCAGCCCGCTTTCCACCGTTTTTCGTGCATTCGCGTCCGTTAGGTAATGCGCGTTGGTGGAGGTGGCGGTGTAAATGCCTTTTGAAGACGCATATTTCACCATATCGAGAAACGCGGTGTTGAGATACGGCTCGCCCTGGAAATAAAAGATCAGGTACAGCAGCTCTTTATACAGCTCGTCGATGGTCTGGCGGAAAAACTGGTTGTCCAGCATGCCCGTCGGCCGTGTAAAAGCCCGCAGCCCGCTGGGGCATTCGGGGCACCGCAGGTTGCAGGAAGTGGTAGGCTCGAAAGAAATGGAAATAGGCAGCCCCCATTGGATGGGCTTTTTTCTCCATTTGCTCCAATAATAGCTCCCCAGCACCTTTCCGGCGTTCCAGCCGCGCCGCAGCGTGAATTTGGAAAGGAAGTTCAAAGCGTCGTTCAGGTTCGGTTTCGGCATAATTCGGGCCTCTTTAGGACCATAAATTTACAAATTTGCCCTATACTTGCGGTTGATTTCTCAGGACAGCTAAAGCCCAGCACCATCGTGGCAAGAAAATTACGTACACGCCCGGTCATCATCGGCACGATGATACTTGTACTGGCCGGTCTTGCCGGCGTATGGTGGCTGCTGCGCGAAAAAGCGCCCATGGAATTTGTGCGGTACGAAGAATTTGGGATAGACATGCCCGTTAGTTATTCCATGCACGGCATCGACATCTCCAAATTCCAGGGCAATGTAAACTGGATGGCCGTGCGGCAAATGGAAGTGGACGATATAAAGATCA
>JBQCFV010000487.1:0-3900 GCA_051958695.1 Chitinophaga sp.
TTCCTCGCCTTCGTATATCGCGCGCAGCTACAGGGAATGGTACGAAGCGCTGGTATTCAAGAACGAGCGCAACAAGCAGTTCGACAAAGGCATCTACCTGCAGGACATTTCCGCGATGGGCTTTATCAAACGCGTGTTCAACCTGCATTACATGAGCAATCTCTGGGTGATAGTGCCAGCCATGGTGCTGTTCGCCGCGCAATACCTGCGGCTGAAATACCGCGAATACACCAGCTACCAGCTGTATATCCTCTGTTCCGCTTTGCTCTTCACCGTACTGTTCAGCAGCAGCTCGGAATCGCCGACCTATATCATCGCCTTCCCCGCGGCCTGCATCTGGTACGTATTGCAGCCAAAAACCTGGCGGAACAACGCTTTCTTTATCTTCCTGCTGATCGGCTGCAGCTTCTCGCATTCCGATCTCGTAACGCCCTGGGTGAAAAAGAACATCGTGGTGCCGTATGCTTTTAAGGCATTCCCCTGCCTCGTGTTGTGGCTGGTGATCGTGTACCAGGTACTGACGCGAAGATTCTTACGAACGGTATAATTTTATCAGGATAGAAGGGTGTATCGGTGCTGATGCACCCTTCTTTTTTACCGTTGCACCTGGTAAGTGCCGGCTTCAGCGCCGAATGAGCGTACCAGCCGGTTCCAGGAATTGATCTGCGCCACGGCCAGCGTAAGCGCGGCTACTTCCTGTATGGAAAAATGTTTCAGCAGCTCGTTGTGCAGCTGTTCGGTATGGGTTTCGGGTGGAAGACGGGTGAAGGTTTCCGTGAAATCCAGCACGGCCCGTTCTTTTGGCGTAAAACAATTGGCGTCGCGCCAGGCGGATAAAGATACGAGACGGATGGGATCTTCGCCGGCATGCGTGGCTTCCTTGTAATGCATGTCGATGCAGTAAGCGCAGCTGTTCATCTGCGAAACGCGCATCTGTATCAGCTTTAGCAGCTTGTGTTCCAGCCCTGATTTGTAAATGAACGCCTGAACGCCTCTCATTACTTCCATGAGCCCTTGCGGAATGTCCTGTTCCTTGATCTTTGCCATAAAAAAGAATTTATATAATGACAGATCAGGGCGCCGGAATGTGACAGCCCGCCGGAATTATTTTTTGAGATGCTGCAGCTTGTCCGGGTTGCGGATGGTAAAAACGTTGCTGATGGCGCCGTTGGAGAAGGTAAACAGCTGGCAGCTGATCAGCTCGCCCTCGTAAAAATACAGCAGTGCGGGCTGGTTGTTGACGATGGAAAATTTGACTTCAAAATGCACATATAATTTCCTGTACAGACCTGTCAGCAGCGGAATGGCGTCTTTTCTGCCGGTCACCGGCCGGGTGGCCGCAATGGCTTTTCCGCCGCCGTCGGAGATCACGGAGATGTCGTCGCTGAGCAGGCGTTCCAGCGCGTCGAGATCGTTGCGCATGATGGCGTCCCGGTATTTTCGTATGTCCGTATCCGTATGCTGCTGTATCGGCTGCGCCTGCAACTGTTTACGCGCGCGGGCGAGCAGCTGGCGGGAATAGTCTTCGCTGATGCCGAGCGTGGCGGCTATTTCCGAATGATCATAACCGAACGCTTCGCGGAGGATGAACACGGCGCGCTGGCGGGGATTGAGCCGCTCCAGCAGCACCATGAGCGAGTAGGAGAGCACGTCGGCCCGCAGCAGGGAATGGTCCGCCCGTTCGGTGGCGACCGGCTCCGGCAGCCATTCGCCGGGATAGTCCGCCGCCTGCGACTGCTGTTGTTTTTTACGGTTGATGGATCGGTTGATGACGGTCCTTACGAGATACGCCTTTTCGTCGCGCACCTGGCTGGTGTCCGCCTGGATATAATGCAGGTAAGCGTCCTGCACGATGTCTTTTGCTTCTTCCAGTGAGCCGGTGATATTGTATGCATAAGTGGTCAGCAATGGTCTGAGCGATTCCATCCCGGAAAATTATATAATCTCGCCGTAATCGCCTGAAAATCGTTAACTTCCGTAAGACCATATCGAAAACGGAACCATATTCTGTCATCAAAACAGTAGAACCATGAAGCGTATAACCCTGCTTTGCCTTGCCATCCCGGCGATGGCGATCACGACCGTAACCCAGGCGCAGACCACCCCAGGAAAATTTTATATCAAAGCGGCCGGCGGTTATTTTTTCAGCGTTTCCCCCGGACAGTTCCCCGACGTTGGCCCATACCCGCCCAGGGACGAGCATATGACCGTTAACCCGGCCCCCGGCGCCACCACTACCGTTTCCGAGCGCGTGCTCACCGGCTCGTACGGCGAAGGCGTTCGCGGCGGTTTGTCTTTCGGGTATAATTTCAACAGGAACCTCGCCATCGAGGGAACGTTCAATTACTTCCATAGCAAAAAGAACCTGATGACAAAAAACGTGACCACGATACAGGGCACCCGCACGGTGGCCGGCAGCATCGAATCGCACGGACATGTAAACGCGGTGGATTTTGCGCCCAGCCTGGTGGTGAGCCCCGGGTATGAAAAGTTCAATCCGGTTGTACGTTTCGGTTTTGTAGTGCCGCTATGGGGCAAACTGTACATCGACACGGACGCAACGCGCACGAGCGCCGTAGCCGGCCAGCCCGCGGGAGTAGTGGCGCAAACAACGATCCACCGGGAAGAAGAGATCAAACCCAACCCCACCTTCGGCTTCCAGGGCGCGCTGGGTTTTAATTATGCGGTTGGCCGCCGGCTGGACATATTCGCCGAAGCCGAGTACCGCAACGTACCGGTAAGAAGCAAAAGCAAGGAAGTGACCGTATACGACGAGGTAACGCGCGTCGTGAACACCGCCACGGGCGCCGAGATCGCGCGTCAGACCCGCGGCCTGAACGACCTCAGCACCGCCGAACGCGAAACGGAATACGTGACCGTGCTCGACGAAAACTCCAATACACCCACCGGCACTCCCGGCACCAAACCTAATTACAGACACGACGATGCGCCTGCGAACGATCTGAAGTCATATATCAACATCGGCGGGCTGGGCGTGAATGCGGGGGTTAGGTGGAGGTTTTAGGAGGCGGGGCTGGGAGCCAGTTGCGGTTTTGTTTCCGGGAAAGTAAACCGGTGAATATTCTTAAAGTACTTATACCGCATCTTCCGCATATACGCCGTCTAGGAATTGCCGCCGGCTTTGAATAGTTCGCGATGGGCGAACCAGATGACGTTGGCGGTGGAGAAGTAAAATACCCGGTATACCGTTTTGCGCAGCAGCCTGCCGAAAGGGGAGCGGGCGTTGAAGATCAGCTCCATCCGCTCGCGCTGGAACTCGATATGATAAGCTTCGTCGATCAGGATGTCGCGGCAGATCTGTTTGAGGAGGATACAGGAGGTGGCGTTCTTGAGCGACTGGTAAAATACCTGCGCGCCGCTTTCTACGGTGAGCACTGCGAGCGTCCAGATCTCCATGCTGGTATTGAAATAACGGATCTTGCGGAAAAGCGTGTCGCCCCAGTTGTGCCGGATGCGCGGTTCGCCGATGCGGTCGAGGTAGCGGCCGAGATTTTCGCCGTGTTTCTGTTCTTCTTTGATAAACAGCCGAACGGCTTCCGTGAAATGAAGGTCGCCCGTTTTACGCGCATGTAGGAGGGCGGCATGCAGCAGGTGGCGGCCGTCGGAGGTTTCGCCAAGCTGCCAGGCCTGGAGATGCGTCAAAATAGTGCGGGTCTCGGATGGCGTGATGGAAGGGGCGAGGTCCCAGTTGAGGCGGTGTTGCGTAGCGTTGTAGCGGAAAAAACGGGCCCAGTCTTGCGAGGAATGCATAAGGATCGGATTGCTCACTTTGTAATGCAAAGTGAAAGGGTGAAAAATGAGGCTGTCTGCGCAGCCTGTTGATTTGTTGTTGAAAAGTACTTTGAGTTACAAAGTAAATGAACGGATGGTGGATTTCCA
>JBQCFV010000488.1:0-8187 GCA_051958695.1 Chitinophaga sp.
GATACGATAATCTGCCTGTCCCCTATCTCGAAATGCACTTCTCCCGTCAATTCCAGCATTTTTAAAACCTGCGATACCGGCACATTCCGCGGTACGATTCCCCTGAAGTGCGCGGGCACATTCCCTTTGTACACTACTTCCACATCGTACCAGCGCGCGATCTGGCGCATGGCGGAGCGGATATCATTTCCTTCCAGCTGGATAAAACCGTTCTTCCATGCCACCGCTTCTTCCGTGTTCACTTCGGGCAGCAATTCCAGCACACCGCTTTTGCGGTCAAGACTGGCGCCCTGACCGGGTTTCAGCTTCCGGGCAAAACCGGCGTTCTTTACTTCCACCGCGCCTTCCAGCAAAACGGTCTTTACCTCCGGCTCGTCGTCGTAGGCCATGATATTAAAGTGCGTGCCGAGCACTTTTACTTCCATCTCGTCCACTTTCACGACAAAGGACTGACCTGCCTGTCTGGCCACTTCAAAGTATGCTTCGCCTTGCAGCTCCACTACCCTGCCGCTTCCGTTGAACACGGTGGGGTAACGCAGGCTGCTGGATGCGTTCAGCCATACGCGGCTGCCATCAGGCAGGGTAATGGTGTATTGTCCCCCGCGGGGCGTGGCGATGGTATTAAAAACGGGATGACCGCCATCCTGCGGCGCATTGTATCGCAGCTCGCCGTTGCCGGTCTTGATCACTTTTGCATTGCCCTGCTGCGCCAGCAGGCCGCTGCCCGCGCTGTCCAGCGATATTGTTGTGCCGTCTCCCAGCGTGAGCACGGCCCTGTTGCCGCCGGGCGCGATGTCTTTCTGAGGCTGTTCCGCCAGCACCGGCGCTTTTACGGAAGCGGGCCTCCGCAGCAGCCAGAAGGTAAGGGAAGATGCCAGCAGCAGCGTTACGGCCGCGGCCCAGGCCCCGGTGCGCCAGGTTATTATCTTTGCCGGCCGGGGACGGTCTGCCGAGAGAATATTATCGGCCAGCCTGTTCCAATGCGCTTCGTCGTATGCCTGCCCGGGCGCCGCATCGTTGCGCAGCATCGCTTCTATCTCCAGCGAGCGTTCGCCCGTAAGGTCCTGCTGTACAAGGTCTGCGAGCTCCTGCAATTCTTCCGCCGAGGCCGTGGCATCCGCAGCTTTTTTAAGAAGTAGGGCTATACGTGGTTGGGTAGTCAATTTTGTATCGTTTTTTCAGTTTACGTGGCGCTTTCATACATACAGACGCGCAACCGGAAATTCGGGACCTATGGGGAGGAAAAAAAATTTCAGATAAGCGGGAAATGCGGCTATTAAAGTATCAGCGCGGCCGGCAGGAGCCATAACGCTATCAGCGGCAGCCAGTACCCGCCCGCTTCAATTTGCCGCCGGATAGTTTGCAGGGAGCGGACGAGGGAATTTTTCACGGTATTGGGCGAGAGGCCAAGCTGCTCCGCTATTTCGGGAATACGAAGGCCGCCTTCGCGGCTGAGCTTGTAGATCTTTTTTGCCTGGGCGGGCAACTGCTGCACGGCTTCTCCCACCAAACGCAGCATGGCGGCATACACCACTTCTTCTTCGGTGGTGCTGCGCATGGGCTCTCCGCCCAGGGCCATGGCGTCCATGGCTTTGTGATGCACGTTCCGGCGGCGCAGCCAGGTGAACGACTGGTAAAAAACGATGCGCAGCAGCCAGGAGCGGGGATTTTCGATAGCAGGCAGCTTGTCGCGGTTCAGCCATACCCTCAGGAATGTTTCCTGGATAATGTCTTCCGTTACGGATGCGGTTTTGGTTAGGTGCATCACCAGGGGCTCCAGCTGCGGAACATAGGCATGGAACAGCTCACGGAAAGCGGCTTCGCCGCCTTCAGCAATTAACTGGAATAATGCTTTGTCTGTTTGCAATCGGTCGTACATGCCTGAAACGCGGAGCGATCTGTTGGTTGAATTACCGCCAATGTAATAAAATTATCGGCAAATAACTTATCCGGTCCGCGCGCCGTCAGCATAAAAAAAGACAGCCCTGCAAAGAGCTGCCTTTTCCATTTATCATACTTTCCTTATCACTGCCCATACGCATAGACCTCCGCTATGCTCGTAAACGGCGACCTGTTGCTGTCGGGCAGGTAGATCTTCAGATACCTCCCTGTTACATGGTTCGTATTGTCCACGCGCATCATATCGCCGGAGCCGAACACGCCTTCGCCGGCAAGCGTCCAGGTACCGTTGGGGTCGGGGCTGTCGCCGATGTAGAACTGTACGGTTTTGGCGTCCGTATTGCCGGAGCGGCGGTATATGGTGAACCAGGCGACGCTTTTTGCGGCGGCCATGTCGATCACGGCCCAGTGCGGCGGATCGATGTCCGGCCCCCATTGGGAGTGCCAGTAGGAACCCAGGTTGCCGTCTACCAGCGCAGCCTTGCCGCCGCCGTCGCTCTCGGTTTCGTCGGACACTTCCAGCGCTTTCCATCCCGAACGGTCTATTGTGTAGAAGTCGGGCAGCTGATCGGTCGCCCAATCCGTCGCGAAGGTGTCGATCGACGCTTCTTCGGGAATGTACAGCGAACGGAACTGGAACTCGGCGCCGGCGGGTGCGTCGAAAGCCACGATGAACGAGTCGGCGTGAAAACGCACGATGGTGTCCGTGCCGCGGCGGTTAACGAATTTCACTTCGTTGGCGATCATCCCTTCCGCGGGTGAGAACCATTCGATCTCTCCCGCTGTTTCGGTGAGGGAAGTGCTTTTGACCCTGCGGTTCTGGAGGGTTGCGGCGTAGCTGTCGCCGTAGGCCGCACCGAACTGGGTATAGGTGAGCGAGCGGTGGCCGAAATTGTCCATCGCGTAAATGTTGAAGGAATAGGATTTTTCGGCGAGCCCGTCGAGCAATACTTCGAGGCTGTCGAGACCGGTCTTGAATATTACGGGTATCACCAGCGAGTCCTGCCCGCTGTTCCACGACACGATCACTTCTTTGATGTTCTGGGCATTTTCCATCCAGAGCCGCATCATCAGTCTTTCCTTCCCTGCGACGAAGATCACGGAATCCGGCTTCACTGCATAGATGATCTCCCCGCCTTCCAGGTACTCTTTGTGTATGTCCGTGAATTTATCGCATGAGGCCACCGCAGTCACGATGCACAACAACGAAAAAACATGCAGTATATATTTCATGTGCTTGTCAGTTTAGATTGATATTTATTTCCGCTCGCCGTATACGTCCACTTCCGCAGGGTGGGTGAACGTGGTGCTGCCCCAGGTGGAACGCACCACAATGCGGATGTAGCGGACCGGTTGCAGCGAAAGGTCGAAGGTAAATTCGTGCCCGTTCTCCGCGGCGCGGAGGTCGTCGTCCGTGACGGTGGTGGTGCTGGCGCCGGAGGGTTTGATGACCTCGGCTTCCATTACTTTTGTCCATTCGCTCCAGTCGCCGCTCTGCGAAGGTGCGGTGGCTCTCACGTACACGTCAAAGGTCCGGGGATTGCCCCAGTTGTAATAGCTGTCGCTGAATTTGCGCTGGAACAGCACGAAGCGGCTCACTTTCGCCGTTACGCCCAGGTCGAGCGTAAAGGGCGCGGGAAGCGAAGATGAAGCGGAGTGGCCAAAGGAGGTCACGTCGTCGTCGATGATCTTCTGGTCGGAGCCTTCCCAGTTGGTGAAGCTCTGATCGTTGGCGAGCTTCATGATGCTCATGGCGTTTTTGGGAAGCCTTTCCTCGAACAGCGGGGTGAGCTTCCTGTCGGGCGGAAAGATAGTGTCCGACCGGTTGCCGAAGTTATCTTTCACCACCAGGCCGAATACGCGCGGTACGGGCGGGTAGCCGCGCAGCGCCTGCGTGCCTTCCTCCACCTGCGAGTTGATGACGCGCACGAGGGTCATGCGGCCGAGGGAATCGGGCGTGTACATTTCAAAGGCCAGCGGCGATTTCAATTCGTTCATCCAACTGAAACGCGCCCCGCCAAAGTCTTCCTGTACCTGTACGGTAGCCGCCGCCAGCTTCAGCGGCGATACCATCGGCTTGATGGTGCATTTTACCGGGTCCGACAATTCCTGCGCCCTGTTGACGGTATACAGCAGCACTTCGTGCTCATTTTCGTCGTTGAAGCCCATGAGAGTCACTTTGTTTTCGTACATCGACGAAAGGGCTTCGTACTGCTTGCCGTTGGACAGGGTGTATACTGCCTTTACGCTGATCACTTCCGCCTGGTTCGGGATGCGGTAAGAGATGGTTGCGCCGCCGTTCGTGTTGGTGACCGATATTTCCGTTACCTCTCCGGGCTTGCCGGTCTTGGGGGAGATCGGTTCATTTACCTTTTTTGTACAGGCGGGCATTGCGCCTGCAAAAACGATGATCACTAAAAAGAATTTTTTCATAACCGTTATTTTGACCTTACCAACCCGGGTTTTGGATAAGCAGGGGATTTTTGATCAATTCTGACTGCGGGATGGGCGCGAAATAATCCCTGTAGGTGAAGCGCTGGAAATACACCGTGGTAACGGAATAATAATCCTCCGGTTCCCGGCCGTTAACGTTCCAGCCCTGTATGGGGCGGTTACGCTCTTTCATGGCCGTTTTCCAGCGGTTGCTGTCCCAGAGGTAAACGCCTTCGGCGGCGAGCTCAATTTTCCTTTCCTGCTGGATGATCTGCCGCATGCCTTGTTTGGACAGCGGTTTGGCGGGCTGGTTGGAATACTGCGACCAGCTTTCGAGCACGCCTTTGAGCCCTGCGCGCGCCCGCACGGAATCGACATACTGGTATACTTCAGCATCGGGCGCGGACTTGGTTTCGTTGAGCGCTTCCGCGCAAAGGAGCAGCAGGTCCGCAAAACGCATTTCCGGGTAAGGATAACTTTCTTCGGAAACGCTGTTGGGATCGCGCCAGGTGGTGTTCATGGAAACGAGCTTTTTCGGCCAGTAACCGGTGGCGTTGTATTCGCCGGGGTTGAACACGGAGGAATATTCGCCAAAACGGTTTTTGGGGAAAGGGGATTCCTGCTCGGTGGATACGAGATAGGTATTGCCGTACCAGCGGCCCCTGTCGAAGCCAAGCGTGGAATAAAAACGCATTTCACGGTCGAAGTTCAGCGCGGCGGTTTTTTCGCCTTTGGCGATAAAGAGGTTATGCACGTCGTCTCCCACGCGGATGTTGTACCGGGTGGAGTAAGGATACGATACGTCTTCGTTGATGGGCACTCCGTTGCTGGACTAAAACTGCTCCACGGTGGACAATGTTACGCTGAGCGTGCCGGTATAACCGGAGGGCGTGGAGGTGCCGGGCTCCATTCTCGCGATGGCGGTGATCTGGTAGTTCCAGTTGGCCGGGTACGAAGAGTTGGCCCAGATGATCTCCGGGTTCCAGCGCTGGGTAACCGAGCTGCGGAGGGTATTGATCAACAAAGTAGTATCGGAGGTGGGCTTTGAGTTTACGGCCTTGAAGTCGGAAGGCGTATACAGCCGGTGACCGGCGGCATTGCACACTTCGATCGCCTTTTTGCAGGCGCTGGCCGCACTGTCCCAACGCGCGGCGTCGTACTGCTGGTTGAAGAAAGGAACGCCCTCTTGGTTGACGAACCCGCTGTAATCGGCGTTGCCGTTGAACAGGGGGCTGGCCCAGTACGTGAGCACCTTGGCCCTGAGAAAATAAGCTACGGGGCGGGAGAAGCGGCCCAGCTCGGTGCTTTTGCCTTCGATGTTCAGCGGCAGCGCGTCGGACGCGATCACTTCGTCGATCAGCTCCAGCACATAGCCGAAACACTCGTCGATCGTTTCGCGGTACACGCGGATGCCGGAGGTGGATTCCGTGAGCGAGGTATTTTTCCGGAGCGGCGTGATGGGGCCGTAATACTGTATCAGGTAAAAGTTCAGGTAAGCCTTGATCAGCTTTACTTCGGCCTTCATGCGCTCTTTTTCGTACCGGTTCACGTCCTGCACGCCGTCGATGTTTTCCAGGAAGGTATTGCAATCGCGCATGCCGGCGTAGAGCGACCGCACCATGGTGCCGCCGGAGCTCCAGTAATTGGTGATGGCGAGCACGGAGCTGTTTTCGCCGAGTGCGTACTGCATACCGCCTTCGGTGCGGTGGTCGCGGTTAAAGATCAGCTCCATGGCGCCGAGCATCGCGGGATTTTCGTTCCAGCCTGCGGATTTGGGAATGCCCCAATAGCAGGTCGCCAGGAATTTCATGGCGTTGTAACGGTCGGAAAAAGCATTCTCGATCGTCGGGATATTGTCCGGCACCACATCGAGGTATTTGTTGCACGAAACCGCTCCCGTCAAAACGCTGCAAAAGACAGCCATCTTAAAAAATACGTTCTTCATATGTAATCTTTTTACAGGCTTATGTTAAATCCTACGTTATACACTTTCTGCAGGGGGTAGTCGAAGCCGGAGCCCGCCATTTCGGGGTCCCAGAGCTTGAACGCGCTCCATAATCCCAGGTTGGAACCGCTGGCATAGAGACGCAGGTTGCTCACCTTGTACCGCTTCAGCCATTTGTTGGGGAGCGTGTACCCGATGTCCACGGATTTAAGCCGCAGGAAGGAACCGTTCTGCATGAACCAGGTGCTATGCTGCCGGTTGTTCTCGATCCTGTAGTTGGCGAGGCGCGGCCAGAATGCGTAGGGGTCGCGGTCGGACTCGGACCAGTAATCGTCCGCAATGGCCTTCATCACGGCGTTCTGCCCTACCCTGCCGTCGTCGGCGTCGCCGTCGATGAACGGGGTCACGTTGTCCTGGTTGAACCAGAAGGATTCGCGGGCCAGCCCCTGGAAGAAGAAGTTGACGTCGAAATTTTTATAGGCCACGGACAAACCGAAACCGTAAATGATCTCCGGCGTGGTGGGGTGACCGATGGGTACGAAGTCGAGCGCGTCGATCTTCCCGTCGCGGTTGATGTCGCGGTATTTGATATCGCCGCCGGTGTAGGCGCCGAACTCCTGCTTGGGTGAGTTTTTTACTTCAGCATCGTCCACAAAAAGCCTTTCGGCGATGAGGCCCCAGGTTTGCCCGAGGTTGGTGCCGATGCGTGACAGCCAGCGGTTGGCGCCATAGTCCGGCTCCTCCCATTTGATCACCCTGCTGGTGCTGTAGGTGAAGGTGCCGCGGCCGGTGAGCTGCAGGTCTTTGCCAAAGCTCTTGTCGTAGTTCAGCTCGATGTCGATGCCTTTGCCTTCGGCTTCGCCGAGGTTGGCTTTTACCTCCGGCAAAATGCCCATGGTAGCGGGAATGATCCTTGCCTGCAGGATGTTCTTCCTTCGTTCCTTATACACTTCTATAATGGACGAAAAGCCGTTGACTAGGTTGAACTCGAGCACGAGGTTGGATTTGAACGAACGTTCCCAGCCTACCTGGTCGTTCGCGTAGCGGCTTACGTTGATGCCGCCGGGGTTCTCGTTCATATTGATCCCCCAGTTCACATTGTAGGGTGCGTTGAGGTCTACTTCGGAGAGATAGAAGAAACGTTCCGACGCGCTGCCGATGGCCTCGTTGCCCGCGATGCCGTAAGAGCCGCGGATCTTGAGCTGGCGGAACACGGAGCGGAGCGACGCGAACATGGGCTCGTTGGAGATCACCCAGCCGGCGCCGAAAGAGGGGAAGAAGCCCCAGCGGTTCTTCTTTGAAAAACGTTCGGAAGCGTTGTAGCCGAATGCGAACTCGGCGAGATAACGCGAGTCGTAGTTATAGGAGAAACGGCCGGAAAGGCTGACGTTGCGCGTTGGCAGCGACAGCTGGATGGTATTCGGCGCGCCCTCCTTGAACTGGCGCGCGGTGAACACGAGCAGGCCGTTCACGCTGTTTTTTCCGAAGTTGTTGTTGTATTGGCTGGCGCCTTCGAAATAAAAGCTGTTGGATACGTTACGGCTGGTATTGACGGGGTCGTAATCCAGCGTTTCGCGGCCGTCCCTGGGGTTGAGGCGTACGAGCCTGTAAGAATCGTCCTTCAGGTCGAACGCGGAAATATCATAATAGAAAGGTACGTAGGCGCGGGAAATAGCGTACTCCGACCGCCGGTCGAAGTTAACGAGGCCGCGTATCATCAGACCTTTCACGAACTGGTCGAGGTTCTGTTTCAGCTCCACGGTGGTGAGCATATTGCTGCGGCTGTAGTCGCGGTAACCGCGCAGCGCTTCAGCATATGGGTTGAGATAGTTGCCTGTTTCGAAGTTGCCGAACAGGATGTGCTTTGCGTAGGAGAACGCGGAATCGGGCTCGTAATAGGGCCTGAAACG
>JBQCFV010000489.1:0-3198 GCA_051958695.1 Chitinophaga sp.
GGACCAAAGACCTGCGTTCGGCGCATGTTGGCATCAGCATTTATGAGCCCGCATCCGGCAAATACTGGTACCAGTACCAGGACGATAAATTTTTCACGCCCGCGTCCAACACAAAAATATTTACGCTTTTCACCGGCCTGCAATTGCTCGGCGATTCTTTGCCCGGTATGCGTTTCGCGGAAAACGACACGGCCATATTTATCCGCGGCATGGCCGATCCTTCCTTCCTCCATCCCGATTTCCGGTACCAGCCGGTGATGGACCTGCTGTCGCACACCCCCAAAAAGATCTGGCTGCAACCCGCCCTCATCAAGAACAAACGTTTCGGCCCCGGCTGGGGATGGAGCGATTACGCCGAGTATTATCAGCCGGAGCTGAACGAATGGCCCATGTACGGCAACGTAGCCTGGGTAAAGCAGACCGGCGCGGAATATACCATGACGCCGCGTTTCCCCACGGAGCTGGTGTACGAACGCGCGCCCGAAGAAGCGCGCGCGGACAGGGAAGAACGCGAGAACCTTTTTATCCTGCATCTTCGTGCGGACGAACATAGAACGCATGCGTTCGAAGTGCCGTACATCACCGGCGACCGCCGGCAGCTGGCCCGCCGCCTGCAGGACACGCTGCGCAAGCCGGTTGGCGTTCTGCCTTCAACGGTAGTGCCCGAAAACCTGCTGCTGAGAAGCATTCCGGCGGATACGCTCTTCCAGCCCATGATGCACCGCAGCGACAACTTTTTCGCCGAACAGATACTCATGATGTGCTCCGCGCAGAAATACGATACGATCGACAGCCGGAAGGTCATACAGTTCATGCTGGACAGCGTGCTGCAGGACCTGCCGCAGCCGCCCAACTGGGTGGACGGTTCGGGGCTTTCGAGGTACAACCTTTTCACCCCGCGCGACTTCGTAACGGTACTGGACAAGCTGCTGAAAAAATACCCGAAAGAAAGGCTCTGGCCGTTATTCCCCACCGGCGGCAAAGGCACGCTGCGCGCGTATTACCAGGCGCTGCCGGGAAGGCTGTACGCCAAAACGGGCACGCTCACCGGCTGCGTGGCGCTCAGCGGCTACATGGTTACGAAGTCGGGGAAAACGCTCATCTTCAGCGTGCTGGTGAATAATCATAACGCGGACTCGTCCACGGTGGTAAGAAGGGCGGTGGAACGGTTTCTCGTGCGCGTGGCGAATGCGGGGTAGAAAAAACGAGCTTTCATAAGCGCCGGAAATACAAAGGGAGTGTACCAGGTTTTGATACACTCCCTTTTTGTATGCAAACAAGCAAAGATCTACTTCACGATCTTCAGCTCGTTGATAATATTTTTTGCGCCGCCCAGCTTGTCTATGCACCAGAGCACATAACGCACGTCCACGCAAATGGTGCGGTTCAGGTTTTTGTCGAACTGGATCTTGTGGCTCAGCGCTTCGTAGTTGCCGTCGAACGCAAGACCGATCAGCTCGCCCTTGCCGTTGATCACGGGAGAGCCGGAGTTGCCGCCGGTGATGTCGTTGGTGGTGATGAAGTTCACGACCAGCGTTTTTCGTTTCGCGTCGATATATTGACCAAAATCTCTTTTTTTCACCGCGCTCACAAAGTCGGGATGCAGATCGAATTCGTAATCGCCGGGTTTGTATTTTTCCATCACGCCTTCGATGGTGGTCACGTAATCGTACGCCACGGCATCCCGCGGTTCGTAGGGTTTCACCTGGCCGTAAGAAAGGCGCATGGTGAAGTTCGCGTCAGGATAGCGGTTGGCTTTGGGCTGGCGCTGCATTTCCCCTTTCAGGTAGAGGCGGCCCAGCTCGTTGTTCTGCTGGGAGAACTGGCTGTACAGCGGCAGATATTTGCCGGTGAAATTTTTTATGAACGCGGATGCGTAAGCATATGCCGGATCGTCCTGCAGCACGGTGGCGTCGGGGTTTTCGGAAAAGCTCTTCCATTTTGCGTCGTCGAGTATCATCGTGTTGGCGAACACGTTCGCCGCCCAGGTGCGGTACGTTTTTTCGTCATTGAGGTCGCCGAAAGATTTCAGGCTTTCGTAGAACCCGATGGGGTGCTGGTCTTTCGGGATGTCCTCATAATATCGTTGCGCCATGGCCGCCAGGATCTTCTGGTCGCTGGGTTTGTTCTCGTTTTCCAGGAAGTTGGCGCGTGCGGTATTGGCTGCCGCGATTGCCGCTTTTATATTGCCTTTCTGGAGAATGGCCCTTTCCACCGCGCCGAGCGAACCGGCGAAAGCCGCGAGGGGAGAGCCGAGGATGCCTTCCATTACGTATATGCGTTCTTTGGTGTAAGGCGCCCAGGCTTTGTACGCTTTTTCGTATTCGGAAAATACATTTTCAAACTCAGGCTTGCCGTTTGCCCATTGGCGGAATGCGGCTTCCTGTTGCTGTTTTGCTTCGTAGACGTGATATTTCAGCAATTGTTTGCTTTCGCCGTCGTAGAATTTCCAGTAGTTGGCGATACCGGCGTAGGAAGAGGCCAGCTGCAGTTTCACGGCCGGGTCTTTTTTCATTTCCTCGAACATGTATTTCAGTCGGATGTCGCGCAGGCCCACGATCGCAGGATTTTCCACATCGGTTTTCAGCTTTACGCCGAAGGAAGTTTCGTAACGGTTGGTGCCGCCGGGGTAACCGAATATCATGGCGTAATCGTTCTCCTTCACGCCTTTGATGGAAACCGGCAGGAAATATTTGGGTTTCAGCGGCACGTTGTCCGCGGAGTATTCCGCAGGCTTGCCGTCTTTACCGGCATATACGCGGAACACGGAGAAGTCGCCGGTATGGCGGGGCCATTCCCAGTTGTCCGTATCGCCGCCGAACTTGCCTACGTTTTCGGGCGGGGCGCCTACAAGGCGGATATCTTTATAACGTTCGTACACGAAAAGAATGTACTGGTTGCCCTTGAACATAGGCACCACTTTGGCTTCGTAGCCGTTGCCGGAAGTGGCGGCGGTCACGATGCCGCCGTAAGCGGCCTGGAGCTTCTCCGCGCGTTCGTTGAGCGTCGCGTCTTTGATGGCTTCTTCTACTTTGGCCGTTACGTCTTCAACACGCACGAGGAATTGTACGGAAAGGTTTTTGGAAGGAATTTCTTCCTGCCGGCTTTTTGCATAAAAGCCGTCGCGGAGATAGTTATGCTCCACGCTGCTGGCGCTGGCGATGGAGGCGTAACCGCAGTGGTGGTTGGTGAAGATGA
>JBQCFV010000490.1:0-5146 GCA_051958695.1 Chitinophaga sp.
TTGTATATTACATACAGTATCTGTATCAAAAGATGATGGATCATACAGTAACTCTAGATAAGTTCACTATCATAATTGATGGCGACGGTAATGTTGTCAATACCGGCAACCAAAATCAACTTAACATAAATAATTCTATCAAGAAAAACGATGAAGATGATAGAGATTTCGAAGAGCCGTAAGGCAAGTGTGGGGCTGGATAACCTGCACAAACCCAGCGATATTAAAAATAAACAAGCCCGTGCATGCAACAACCTTTAATGAAAGAAATCTTAGAAGAATTAGTGGACGTCGGCAAAAGCTTGCAGATTCCGATGGTGAAACTATATTACTTTGCCAGAGAAACTAAAAATGAAGCGTTGACTGCGTTTCTCAATAAAGAAATCAATGGATATGATGTAAAAGACGACATACCCGATTACAGAAAAACGGGCGGGCGGCTCTTTGTTACGGTACAGATCGGTATATAAGCTGAAAATACGCAGGAATGTGAAGTTCCTGGGATATCGTTCCCGGAGAACATTCATCCGTTTCTGCTTTAATTGGATTTTGATCCAACTTAAGATGTAAGTAATTAAATAAGTCCGGCAATTCGGTTGACGACATCAATCTCGTAATGAAGCGGACGGCACCATAAATCATCGCTTCTTTGAAACACGCCCGCAACATTGGCTAATAAACAAATAATATGGTATTCTCAGAAAAAATTGATAAAATTCTTAGCGTAGGAATAAATCTGCACGATTCGCAAATTCATAATTGGGCACTTACAAAAGATCAGGCTTTAGAAGTATTAGATAAATTTGATGACGCAAAAATTTCCGTTCTTGGTGGTGATGTAATGGATAATATTAATGGTGAAATGGGATTTTCTGGAGCGGGTTGGCATAGTGATAGGGAAAAAGATGAAACATATGATGATTTTGTTAAAAGAAGTATAAAAAAGGCACGAGAATATATTGTAAAGTATCCTGCTTCACAAACTGATGATG
The DNA here is from genome assembly GCA_051958695.1 of Chitinophaga sp. GTDB lineage: Bacteria > Bacteroidota > Bacteroidia > Chitinophagales > Chitinophagaceae > Chitinophaga. Next base: position 993 of record JBQCFV010000490.1, read on the forward strand.
TATATTTTACTATAGTCCCAGGATGAAAAAGCGGGCATGTGGCTAAAAACTATTTTGAATGGAAGCTAGAGATAGAATATTGGAAATTTACATCAGCCTCCATTTGATCGTCTTCCGGAATGGAAGCGGGAGGAACTATAGAAGAAATCGATAGATGTGGATGGCTTAAGAGCTGATTTGGTAAGTGCCGGATCCCGATGAGTTAGATTCTTCATCATAGATGAGTGATTAGCACAGTCGAAATTAAAGAGTATCCAGGAGAAAGCGAAAAAAGAAAGTTCCATATTTTTTACCAACAGATAGCAGCTTGAAATTAGTAGGATTTTCGTAAGTTTGGGCATAGTTTTATTTATAGTTCTTTGCTTAAAATTACTTAAACGCAATCAAATACCTAGGGGATCAATTCGGAGACCTATCAGAATTTGAAAAGATATTTCCGCTTTCATGGCGGGTTTCGCCGGGATTTTAATGATCCCAGCGGGATCACTAAGACGAGAGTCTAACAAACTAAAGCCGCGCAGATCGCATGATCTACGCGGCTTTTTCATTTTTATCAGGTGATGTTAAACCTTGTTAATCCACTTCAAATAATAGCAAATTCGGTGACATGTTTTTGAGTTACATGCATGTCAACGAATTCCCCGAAAGGCTTATCTTCATTTATTTTCACGAAACAAAAATGGTTCATTCCGAACCATTCCAAACTACAATTTCGGTTACCCAAAACATGATGTATGAAGTTAAGTCATTACCTCTGGCTTCGTCGGCAGAACATGAACAAGAACAGTAAGACAACGATCATCATGCGCATTATGATCGCCGGCGAATACAAAGACCTCTCTCTCCGTTACCTGATCGAGCCGAAGTAGCGAAATGAGGAATTTCGGTGTATGGAAGAAGGAAATCAATACGCGATACTGAATACCGCACTATATCGAATTTGCTCACTGCTTCTATACGCTTCCGGAATTTCGATTACGATCTTATCTTTTTTCTGTGAAAACCGCAATGTCGCCGCGCTGCCCAGGAGCGTCACCTTTTTTACCTTTCCTTTTATCGCCTCAGCCGAAATTGTCACTTCCGGGGGCAATGCCACCACATCATTTTCTGACAGCCAGCAAGCATAGATGCGGTTCGTTTTTACAGACCGGGTAAAGAAAATTTTCCCGTCTGAATAGGGCGCGCAAGGTGTTGATCCATATATCGCCTCGCCGTTTATTTTCATCCAGCTGCCAATGTCCGCCAGTCGCTGATAAGCGTCCGGGTGCCAGTCCCCGTCAGGGCCCGGTGCAATGTTCAGCAAAAAGTTTCCGCCCCTCGATACTACTTTTATCAAGGTTTGCACCAGCTGACGGCTGCTCTTGAATATATCCCCGGCATTGTAGCTCCAGCTGTTGCCAATGGTCATGCAGGTTTCCCATGGATAAGGGAGCGGACGGGCCGGCACTTCCTGTTCGGGCGTAAGATAGTTTTCATATTCACCGGCCACCGTTCTGTCTACCATAATCAGGCCCGGCTGCAGTTGCCGCGCCATGGCGGCAATGCCGGGCATATCGATGTCCTGGTTATAATATTGGGAACCGTCGCGGCCCGTTTTTCCGACTACATGCACGGGCCGCACCTGTCCGCCGTCGAGCCAAAGAATGTCGATCCTGCCATAGTCTGTCATCAGCTCGCCGATCTGGTTGCGGGTGAACTTTTTGAACCGTTCCCAGCGGTCCGGGTATTTTGCCGGATCATAGTTGGGATTGCGGTCTTTGGGCGGAAAATATTTCCACCAGTAATCGTCGCTATGCCAGTCTGGTTTGGAGAAATAAGCGCCTATCATAAACTGCTCTTTCCTGAACGCCTGGAAAATTTCACGGGTTACGTTGCTTCTCGGGTTGGAAGAGAACGGTACGTCCTCGCCGGTGATCTTATAATCGGTTTCGCGGGTATCGAACATGCAGAAGCCGTCGTGATGTTTAGTGGTGAACACCATATACCGCATGCCGGCGTCTTTCGCGGCGGCCACCCATTTTTCAGGGTTAAAGTTCACCGGGTTGAAGGTGGTGGGCAGCTGTTCGTAGGCTTTTTTGTAGGCATAATAATCCATTCCCTGCGCTCCTCCCCTGCCAATGAAAGGTTCGTCTTCCGGGCATAACGTCCAGCTTTCAATAACGCCCCACTGGCAATAAGCGCCCCAATGCATGAACAAGCCGAATCTCCTGTTTTGCCACTCGGCGAGCTTTTCCTGGACGGCCGGGTCCACCGGGGGTTGGTAGGTGGCCGACATATCGTGCGCCTGGGCCAATAATATTTGCGCCTTCAGCAGCATCAGCATGCCGCAAAGGAAGGGTATTGTTTTCATCATGAGTTTTGTGTGTTTGAAAAAAGTGCAGATGAATATCCCCGCGCATGATCGCGGGGATATTCAACCAAACAAACGCTGTTAGCGGCCGGGAGGTAATGGCCAGCCATCGTTTTGCATCAGCTTGAGATTTTTGGTAAGTTCCGAACCCGGGATGGGGAACCAGTACATCCTTTTGTCGAACTTAAGCGGGCGCGGGTCCCGCTCGGGATAATCATAGGTATAGGTACTGCCGGTTTTCGTGATATACACGCTATGATATTTTACATTGTTCAGCTTATCGTACGCTATTCCCCAGCGTTTCAGGTCCCAGTAGCGTTTTTGCTCCACCAGGCAGAATTCCACGTAACGTTCGTTCCTGATCAGGGCGCGCATCTGGTCTTTCGAAAGGCTGCCCATCGTCAATTCGGGGGCAATTCCCGCCCTGGTCCTTACTTTGTTTACGGCATCGTATACGGACTGGTCCGGCGCGGCCATGTATTCGTTGGCCGCTTCCGCGTAATTGAGCAGTACTTCCGCGTATCTTATTTCAAGCCATGGCTGGTCTGAGCCCGCGCGGTAAGAATAATTGATGTTCTGGGTATCGAGCGCTTTTAACGTATAATATCCCGTGAGAGTGTTGCCCGCGTCCATATTTCCGTAATCGCGGCCGCCCTCGAAGGTTTCGAGCGTGATCTGCGTGAGTGCTCCTCCCTTGTTACCCCAGGCTCTGGCGCCGTTATAACCGATGGCGGCATAAAAACGGTCGTCCCGGCCCGCGTAGGGGTCGCCTGGAACATAGCCGGAGCTGGGTTCCCCGATCAGCCTCCCGTTTTTCATGGGAAAAGCGTCTACCAGCTCCTGCAAAGGGAAACGTTGCCCGCCGTCGCCGGCGCCGAGGTAAGGCGGTTTCACCAGTGCGTCCAGGCCATGGGATTTAAACCCTTTTTTATACTGCACCTCAAATATGGGCTCTTTGTTATTGGCCGATTTGTCCAGCCAGAGCGCTTTCAGGTCGGGATTAAGGTCGTACTTTTCCGATGCGATTACCGCCCAGCTGGCGTCCGCCGCGGCTTTCCAGCGCTCGGCCGTTCCTGCGCCCTGCGTATTGGAATTGATGGTCTCGGGGTCTTTAAACAGGGCGTTATCGTCGGTGGTAAAATATTGCGGGCTTGCCCAATACAACGCCACTCTTCCTTTCAAAGCCATGGCCGCGCCTTTGCTTACCCTTCCGCGCGGCGCGTCCGGCGAGAGTTCGGTGGCGGCCTGGTCCAGCTCGGCGATGATGAACCTGAAACAATCGTTCAGGCTGTTCCGCGGTACACTCAGGTCGTCCGTAATATGCTGTACTTTGGTGATTACCGGCACGCCGCCATAACGCTGTACCATTTCAAAGTAAAGAAACGCTCTCATAAAACGTGCTTCGCCTTTGTAACGGGTTTTGGTGGCGTCGTCCATCTGCGCCGCATCGATGTTGGCCAGGAAGTCGTTGATCCTAACTACTTCCTCGTACTTCCAGTAAGCGGTGTAGCCGCCTACGTCTCCGTCTACCCACTGGTCGTAAATGTGATTGTTCGGCTCGTTCCCGGTCCAGTTGCTGCGGGAATCGTCGGCGATGTTGTCGTAAAAATTATAGTTCCAGCCCGGCCGGTCGCCATAGATCGTATTCAGGTACAGGCCGATCAGCTCGGGGTCTTTCCAGAGGTCGATCGATGTGATGGCATCCGGGTTGTTCTGGTCTAGCAGGTCTTTGCTGCAGGCGCTGAAAAGCAGCGATGCGCAGGCCAGGAGCAATATGTTCAGTGATATATGTTTCATAAAAACA
>JBQCFV010000491.1:0-4222 GCA_051958695.1 Chitinophaga sp.
GCGAGAAATTCCTCGCGGGTAAACGTTCCGGCTACACGCCCTTCGTCCAGGCAGAGCACATGGGTGATGCTGGGCGGTATTTCGGAGGGCGAGGTCACCAGCACCACCGTAGCGCCGGAAGCCGCCACATGGTCCACGATACCGTGAAAGGCCTGCCGGCTTTGCACGTCAAGCCCGATAAAAGGATTGTCCAGCAGCAGCAATGCCGGTTTCTGCAGCAGGGCCCGGGCGATCATCACGCGGCGGGTTTCGCCGTTGGACAGCTTGATCAGCTCCTTGTCGCGCAGCCGTGCGATCTGCAGCGGCGTCAGCGCGGGATCGTCCGTTTGCCCGTCCAGGTATTGGTCCACGGTGGGCGCATCGGCGGAATCCATACTGTTGAAACGCTGCTGGTAATAAAAATCCGAGGTATGCGATAAATTCCTGAAATCGTGGTGATGCCCTACCATGGCTATCAGGCGGCGATAATTGAAGTACGGGTCGGTAATTTCATGGGTTTCCCGGTAACGATCGTAAAAATAATGGCGAATACTGCCATTGATCACATTATTTTTGCCGAGAATTGTATGCAGCAGGCTGGTCTTCCCGGAACCGCTTTTCCCGGTAACGGCCCAATGCTCACCGGTACGGATATGCCAGGTCAGGTCCGGGAAAAGGGTAGTGAGCTGGTTGCGTACCGTGATGTGGTCGAGGGAAAGAAAAGGAATCGGACTGCTGTTCATCATTTGCGGGGAAGGTTTCCGAGAACCGGTTTCGGCGCTCTCATTCATAAATCAGACCCGAAGATGGCAATTTTATTTTAAAGTTCAGAGGCCTATGGCAATCACATGGAGCGTTAAAACGTTCGCCGAACTGACCAACGAAGAGTTATATCGCATATTGCGGCTCCGCAGCGAGGTATTTGTGGTGGAACAGCAGTGCCCTTACCTGGACATGGACAATTATGACCAGCGGGCACTCCATTTGCAGGGGGAAAACGAAGACGGGCTGGCGGCTTACACAAGGTTATTTGCACCGGGCGTTAAATCCGATATGGCGTCCATCGGGCGGGTGGTATCGTCGCCATCGGCCAGGGGAAAGGGTTTCGGCCGTCAATTGATGGAAGTTTCCATTGCGGCGGTGGAAGAGAAATGGGGGAAAATACCTATCTGGATCGGGGCGCAGTTATATTTACAGAAATTTTATGAATCTTTGGGATTCGTTCAGAGCAGTGAGATGTACCTGGAAGACAATATTCCGCACATTGAAATGATCAGAGCTTAACTTAATATAGACAATTCAAACACATGACGCCACTCGAACAACTGAACGCGATGTTGCACGAAAAGTACCATACGCATCAGAAAGAGGAATACTCGGTAGAGCTGATGCCGGGCCTTTCCGACTCCGAAATCGATTATATCGCAAAACAACTCCGTACCAGAAATATACCTGACGATATCAGGGAGTTGCTGCAATTCAGCAGCGGGTTCCTTTTTTACGGGCTGGACGCCATTACTTTCGACGCAACCCGTGATTTCGACCTTTACAACCTCATTCCCAATTCTATCCGTATTGCGGGCGACGGTTACGGTAATCACTGGATACTGGATGTGGACCGCGACGGCAACTGGGGCAGCGTTTTTTATGTCTGCAACGATCCGGCCGTGGTGGTGAAACAATCCGAGAACATTACCGAGTTCCTGCAGCAGTTGCATGAATACGGCAAAGAGATCAAAAAATCGAGCATCGACGTGGTGCACGAGATCGTGGTGAACGATATCTGGAACCGCGAGGACGGCCTGATCTCCCGCGATGAAGCCCGTTATTCCGAAGACGCGGAGCTGGCGGAATTTGCCAAGCAGCTTCCTTTCAACTATATGATCGCCGACCTGCGGAACAAGCCCGTGGGTTCAGGTTTTGCCTGGGGCAAATACGGTGCGGACAACCGCGGCATCATCCGTTTCAGGGAAGGTTATATGTGGGGTATTGAGAAAAAGCAGCCCCGCGGCGGATTTGGCGGCGGCGGCCGTGGCGGTTTCGGCGGCGGCGGTGGTCGTGGCGGATTTGGCGGCGGCGGAAACCGTGGCGGCGGTGGTCGCGGCGGCTTCGGCGGCGGCGGCAATCGTGGAGGCGGCGGCGGTTATGACCGTGGCGGCCGTGGAGGCGGAGGCTATGATCGCGGCGGCGGCGGCGGTGGATACGACCGTGGCGGTGGCGGCGGTTATGATCGCGGCGGCCGTAGCGGTGGTTATGATCGCGGCGGCAGCGGTGGCGGATACGACCGCGGCAGTGGCGGAGGCTACGATCGCGGCAGTGGCGGATACGAGCGTGGCGGCGGCGGTTATGACCGCGGCGGCAGCGGATACGATCGTGGCGGCAGCGGCGGCGGCTTCGACCGCAATACCGGCGGCGAGGAAAAGACGCCCGAAGAATTTGACAGCTGAGCCCCGGCCATCACCTCCGGGTGATACGGCCAGCGGCTTTATAATACGAAACCGGCCCGGAACATGTGTTTCCGGGCCGGTTTGTTTTAATATTTTTTACTCCTGGCGGCGGCCTGCGGCCGGAACCAGCTCCTACTTCACCTTCATCGCCTGCTTCACCTTATACATCGGGAACAGGTAAGAGATCGTGTATTGCACATCAAACGCATTCCCCTTATACCCTTTCCCGAAACCCGGGATGATCAGCGGCGGGAAATCGCTTTTGGACAGCGCCCTGTTCAGCAGGATACGGTCGTGCAGGCTCCAGCCCAGGTAGAGGTTCTTCAACACTTCCACTTTTATCCCCAGCGACAATTCCACCCAATGCCCCGTTTTGGTGGCGGCGGCGGCGCTGCCCTGGTAATCATCCCAATAATCGCTATGGATGGTATAACCCGGCATTTCGTAAGTGAACAGGGAAAACCCGTATTTGAATCCCCCGTACAGCATAAAATTCTCTTTCGGGATCTGCTTCTTCAGGAGGTTGTAGTTCGCGCCGATGGAAATGCCCACGCCGCTGCTTTTATAGGAGTAATTGGAATCTGCGTGATTGGTGCGGTTATAGCTCACGTCCGCCGCAAAATAGATGCGGTCTTTGTAACGTGCGTCCAGCACTACGGTGGCATCGCGGCGGTAAGGCTGGAAAAACGGGATGGCAAAACGCGTCAGATCGACTCCCACGCGCAGCCCCGCCGGCACATCGATCATAATGGTCTTTACCGAATCCTTTTTGGACTGGGCCGTGGCGGTTACCGCGCTCAGCAGCAGCAGGCTAAAAATGCAGTATGATCGTATTTTCATTTTCTTCCGTTACTTGCTTACTGGTAATTGATACAGACTGTACGACGTGCGTGGTGGAAAATACCGTGTCGATGTTAAAATACATCACCACCCCGCAGCCCGCTGAAATAAAATGCGGTTGGCGCGTGTAGCGAAAGGTGAGCGTATCCGCGATGCGCGTGGAATCCGTCTGGAAATAATACCGGGCGCTGTCGGTATTCCTGTCCAGCTGGAACTGCATGCCGGATAGGCCCGGCCTTTGTTTGTAGATGCTGTCTTTCCCCAATGCGAACAGTGTTACTTTCGGGAAGATCGTGTCTTCTTCCACGTTATTATTGTTCGGGTTGAGGTAGCGGAAAATGGCGCGCGCTTCGGTGCGCGTGTCCAGGTCGCATACCTTGGTATCGTCGTCGCAGGCGATGAGGCCCGCCGTAAAAACTGCTATCAGCAACAGGTAATATTTCATACAGCGATGGGTTGGCACGGCCGCCTATTTCTTTAGTTCTTTTTTCAAAAATACGGCGGTATGGGATTCCTTGCATTTGCTGACCTCTTCGGGGGTGCCGGTGCAAAGTATCTGCCCGCCGCCTTCGCCGCCTTCCGGCCCGAGGTCTACCACGTAATCCGCCACTTTCACCACGTCCAGGTTATGCTCGATCACCAGCACGGTGTTGCCGCGTTCCACGAGCTTGTTCAGCACGTTCAGCAGCAGCTGGATGTCCTGGAAATGCAGGCCCGTGGTAGGTTCGTCGAGGATGTAGATGGTTTTGCCGGTGTCTTTTTTTGACAGCTCGGTGGCTATCTTCACGCGCTGGGCCTCGCCGCCGGAGAGGGTTACCGCGCTCTGGCCGAGCGTGATGTAACCAAGACCTACATCCTGGAGCGTCTTGATCTTGCGGTAAAGATAAGGCACCGGCTGGAAGAACTCCACGGCTTCTTCCACCGTCATGTCCAGCACGTCGCTGATGGATTTGCCT
>JBQCFV010000492.1:0-2923 GCA_051958695.1 Chitinophaga sp.
TGCTGGCCTGGCTGCTGTTTGGCGGCGGCCGCCACAATACGGGCGATATGAAAGAAAAACTTTCGCAGCGCATGCGCGACGAGGAACAGTTTATCCAGGCCATGGCCGAAGTGCAGCCCATGGTCGATTCCACGTACAAACGCATCATGGCGTTCGACCCCGCGGTCACCGCGCTGTTCCTGGAAGCGGACATCCTCAACGCCATCGCCGGTATCAAAGCGGCCTACCAGCGCAAGGCGCATGATCTTAAATACAAGACCTTCAGCCAGGAAGCGCAGCTGCTGGAGATCCTTTTTTATGATAAAAAAGAATTGCGCGGCAATTACCGCAATATTCAGAAACTAGAGGAAGACCTCGAGCAGTGCAAACTTTCACAACGCGGGCTGCAGGAAGCCTTCATCAACCGGAACCGCCAACAACCCTAACGGATAAAGACCCATGGAAGGAACTACCCAGCATAAAGCCGTACGAACGGACAACCGGAACCGCATCTACCTGTACATCGCCCTCGCCATACTGGCGCTGGCGGTGGTTTTCCTGCTGCTCAAGCTGCTGATGGGCAAGCGCGAGATCAATGCGCGCCTGCTGCGCAATGAAATTTTTCTCAACGAGAACCTCGTGTACACGGACAATACGCCGGGATCGTCCGAATGGAAATGGGAGTTCGGCGACGGCAGCCGCTCGAAGGAGCAAAGCGGGTATTACCGGTTCAAGGAATCCGGCACTTACCTGGTGCGGCTCACGGTGGACAATTCGCTGCAGCAGCAGTTTGCCGTAGTGGTGAAAGACACGGTGCCGCTTACCGGTATGGACAGCATCCGCATATCCGGTCCCACGGCGGGCGTTACGGGTATGCAGCTGCGGCTGGAAGCCGATGGCGACGCGAACCTCTTCGAATGGTCTTTTGGCGAAACCGGCCGCGTGGACGCGAAAGGCCGGAACGCATATTATACTTACCGCACGCCGGGAAGGTATACCGTGGCGCTAAAAACGGACAGAAGCCCGGTGCCTGTTTACACCGTGTTGAACATCACCGAGCCGCTGACAGACATCGGGCTGGTAGACCCGAACGCAGGCGGGCAGGCGCTGACGGACGATTTTAAAACACGGCTGCAGGCCATCGCCAACGGCGGGAATTTTAACAAACACTATTATTATCTCGTGCGCAAATATCTCTGCAACGGCGAAAAAACGACCGCGCAGGCGCAGGACGAAACCGGGGAAAAGAACACGGATTTTTATTCCTATTGCATCGGCCTCACGTTCAGCAAGAACGTGGTGATAGATGAGGTCAGCCTCACCCTCGCGCCTTCGCGGTGCGTGAGCCTCGTGCAGGTGAAACAGCATCGCCGGCAATGATATTTTCGACTATTTAAACTGCCAGTAAGCAATGAGAGGATTTTTAGTTTTTATGACCGCTATGTGCTGCCTCCAGGCAAAGGCCCAGTTCTACGCCGGCAAACGTATCGAGCGCATGCCGGGCAACTTCCGCAACCCCACTCCCGAAACGAGGGATCCCGCCGGCAAACGCGCCGCCACCGCATGGATCGTGTTCTCCGACCGGGCGGATAATTTCACCACCACCACGCCCGGCGGATCGCTCGTGTTCAAAAAGCTCGGGTTTATGCAGCCGTTTTTTGTAAGCGATGAAAAAGACGGTTACCTGCGTCTCGTAAAATATGATCCTTCCGTATTAAAAGGCACGCGGCTGAAAGACAAGCGCAAAGCCGTGAGCTACGGCTGGCTGCCAAGAAATAAAGTGCTGATGTGGCAAAAGGCGCTCACCGACGAGCGCAGCGGTTTTCCCATCAAAGCCGTTACCATCATCAGCAGCGGCGATCCTATCGCAAGACCGGAGTTTTATTTCGCGCACGATTCGGTGATCGTGTTCAACTCTCCCGGCTTGCAAACAGAAGCAACGGAAAAGCTCAAGCTGCACGACCTTGTGTATGTATATAAATTTTCGGAAGACGGACGCAAGGCGCTGGTAGGCCATACCAGCCAGCTGACGGCGGACAGTGCAGCGGCGGCCGTTGCCGGATGGGTGTCCTCCGACGTGGTGCATCTCTGGGGCAGCCGTTTGTACGTGGGCAACGAACGGGTGTCCAGCTACGAGGAAGACTCCGCTGCGGCGGGTTATTTCAGCAAGAGGCTGACGCCCGCGGAGCCCGGCGGCGGGAATTTTGAGTACGATCCGCTGCTGCCGCCCGGCAATCCCGTGTTCCGCTCCATTCCCGTGATGCAGCACAAAGGGCTCGGCGTGGCCACGCATGCTTTCCCCTCGTCCGTGGCGGGCAATGTGTTCGACAAGTCCGGCAATACGGTCATCAACATCAAAGGCACGCGCATCGATTATAACAATTACCTGCGGCTGCGCCGCTTTGGCAACCGCGTGAACGTGATGTTCGTGGTGGACGGCGGCAGCAGCATGAAAAATTATTTGCCCGGCATCACCAATACGATCCAGAATTTTGCGGACATTTTTGGGAAAAAAGCCTTTTCCGGTTACGAATACCGCTTTGGCGCCGTGGTGTACCGTGGCAGTGAAGGCTGTTTCGCAGGAAAAAGAACGAACGTGTTCGAGCCCACCGGCAATTACAGCAGGATCGTGGACTTCATCAACCAGCAGGCCGCGCTCACGCGGCAATGCAGCGGCGCCGTTACCGGTCAGCCGTATTTCGAAGGGTTGCAGCAGGCGGTCAATATCCTGAAGCAGTACCCGATGCAAACGAACATCATCATCGTGGCGGGCAGCACCGGCAACCTGGATGGCGCCGCCATGGAAAATACGCTGGTGCGCGGTTTGACCGAAACGGATGCGCGCCTGCTCATTTTCCAGGTGTACAACAAATTCGATCCCGCGTTCAACAACTTTGTGATCGAATCGCGGCAGCTGCTGGAAAGGGCCGCGCAGCAGCAGGCG
>JBQCFV010000493.1:0-2123 GCA_051958695.1 Chitinophaga sp.
GATCATCACCCTGCTGCTGGCGGCCGCTTTCCTGCTGGTAAGCGCCCCCTGGAAAGCCCTGTTGCTGGGCGTGATGATATTCCATGCATTGTGCTGCGCCGGCGATTTCGGGCTCTGCGCCTACTTCTACCGACTCCGTCACCGCGACCCCGTCAGTTTTGACGATGCGGACGAAGGCACCACCTATTTTTACGCCCGCCCCGGTTTAAAATCGGAAAACCCGTAACTTTGCAGGACTAATCCCACGCATCCGATCTGTTTTCCTGCACTGTGACTGTACGCTTAACTGGAATTTTGTATTGCATATGAAAATACTTACAGCACACCCGGGCCTTTTCAAAGACGATCACCTGATAGACAGTCGCATTTCGTTCGTGCCTTTCGTAAGGTTTATGAAAGATAAAGCCGGGCAGGCCCAGGGCGCAAGAGCCGCATATTTCAAAGAGATCGTCCGCCACTTCGAAAGCAATCCCGAACTGAACCGGCCGCTTGGGGAAGACGCCGATATTTCCAAATACCAGGAATACCTCGATCTCATCACCGCCACCGTATTTCCCGTTACGCTTGACGAAAGCCGCGACATCTACGGCATTGGCGTGCCATACCGCTTCGCGATATTTTATTATTCCGACCGCTTCCGGCAGATATTCACCGAAGACGGCAAGGAGCTGATGGCCGTGCCCAAAGGCATTTCCGTGGACAAAGTGCGCCGCGACAAACTGTTCTGGCTCTACAAGCTGATCCTCGAACGCTGGTACAACCTCCCCATCAACTTCGACCAGGAGCTGATCCACCACATCACGAACCCCGAAACGGGACTTTCCAAATACATCAAAGTGAACATCGACCCGCGCTTTACGGACGTAAAGCTCGTGGGCGAACTGCCGCAGCTCGATTGCGGCGGTATTTGCGTGGGCGACTTCAAGCTGCAGGACATCGAAGCGCTGGAGCGCCTGCTGCCGCTGAAAAATTTTGAGCTGGAAGGTTTCGTGATCTGGACCATACAGGACGTTACGCGCGATCATGTAGTGAACGGCATGAAGAACCTCGTGCTCAACATCCGGAAGGACAATGAGCTGAAAACCTACACCCAGGCCAGGGAATACCTGAAAACGCTCACCGGCCGCGGCGATCTCAACATCCATCTCGTGCCGTTCCTGAAAGTGAACAACAAAAGCGTGCTCGAAACGACCTACATCTCGCAGAGCATCATTTTCGCCAGCGCCCGCAACGACGCCGAGCGCCAGAGCATCAACGAACAGCTGCAGGAATTTCTCGCCCACAACCCGCAGCCGCTGGTACTGCCGGAAGTGAACCGGCAGACCGTTGAACTGTATCCTTTTCTCAAATACCTGCCGCTGCACGGCGTAAAAAGTTTCCTGCTGTTCCCGATCCAGCATGAGAACAACCTGCTGGGCATGCTGGAGATCGCGTCTACCGGCGATACGCCCGTGGACTGGGAGATTCTCGGCCAGCTGCAGCCGTCTTATGCCGTGGGCTCGCTGCTGCTGCGCAGGAGCATAGAGCTGGCGAACGAACGGATCAACGAAGTGATAAAAGACCAGTTTACCGCTCTGCAACCCGCCGTGGAATGGAAGTTCACGGACGCGGCCTGGGAATACCTGCACACGCCGAAAGCGCAGCAGAAAGATATCGGCAATATACTTTTCGAAGACGTATACCCGCTGTACGGCGCGGTGGACATCCGTAACTCTTCGGTAGAGCGCGGCTCCGCCATCCGCGACGATCTGCGGGAACAGCTGCAGCTGATACAGCAAACTTTCAAACGCATCAACGGCGACCTGCACCTGCCGCTGCTGGAAGAATTGCAGTTCAAGAACAACCGCATGCTCAACAGCATGCATGATACGCTGTTTGCCGAAGACGAAGTGAAGATCAACGAATTTCTCGATCACGAGATCGCGCCCACCTTCCGGCATCTTTATGATAGTGAGACGGAACTGAAACCCTTGCTGAACGAGTATTTCGAGAAGATAGACAAAGCTACCGGCCACGTATTCCATCACCGCAGGGAATACGAAGAAAGCCTGCGCGACATCAACATGGCGATCAACGGGTATCTTGAAAAAGAAAAAGACCAGCTGCAGCGTTCGTACCCCTGT
>JBQCFV010000494.1:0-2253 GCA_051958695.1 Chitinophaga sp.
TAAATAGAGGATTAATGAGAAACTGCTACATGGTCTCCCTGAGAAGCTCCCCGATGATTTTCATAAAGGGATTGTTTTCGTCTTCGATATCTATGGTGGTGAGATCCGTGCTTATGTGATAACTACCCTGTATGTATCTCAACACGCCATCCTTATCGAGGAAAAGATTCCTTGGAAGTGCTGCTATTTTAAGCGTATTCTTATATGCTTCAGCATTTTCAAGTACCTGGAAATTAAAATCCTTATCTTTTAGGAACTCCTTCAGGTTATAGTCTGCTGCGCTGTTTTCTGTAATGGAAATGAAGTTTACTTTGTCCTTGTATTTTTCTTTGAGCGCGCTTAAATGCGGCATTTCCGCGATACACGGCTTGCAATAGACAGCCCAAAAGTTTATGAGCGTGGGTTTTCCCAAAAGCTGATCGGATGAAACTTCATTTCCGGCCAGATCCTTTAATTTGAAATAAGGCAGCTTTTCATCGAGGAGTAAAAAAGTGGAATCCTGTTTGTATACGAATTTGAGACCGGAGGTTTCCTGCCCTGCGCTTTTCCGGTTGGCTGAAAGCGTGATATAGTTGATGACCGTATCGTTCCTAACGGCTTTATGATAGATTATCGGTGTAAATGCATGGGTGGATGGCAGCGATTTTTGGGCTGACCCGATCATCCGCGTTAATTCTGCTTCATTTAAAAGGATGCCGTTATTGAAAGTATATACCTGTTGTTGGGAGAAACATTTCAGGGAAAGGAGCGTCAAAAGCAGAGGGATGATTGTTTTCATTTACCGGTCGGGTTTGATAATAAAATTCTAATATAAGAAAGTATCCGGGCTGGTCAAAATGAATAGTGCTTCTCCGGCAATCCCCAATGACTTTATTTTTTTAGGATCGCCCCTGTCTCCAACATTCTTTTTACGATCGACCCGCCTACTGCCTGTATACAGGTAAATAGAATTCACCGTCGGTAATTGTGAGTGCTGCTGCCCTGTTTTGGGTGTGGAATATTTTGCCGTCGAACGTTCCCTTGCTGAAGTCACCGCCTGTTTCGCTAAAAGTAACCGTTGCCGCATCGCGAATGTCGAGCAAAGGGTAATTCTCCGCCAGCAATACGGCGTTAAAAAGTTCGCCCGTCTCGTCCGCATAGGTAAACTCGATGGAAGTAAATTTTGCGCCTGCGGCAGGCACGGCCGTTTGCAGATCGTATTTGACATTGGCTTTAATACTTTCTTTACTGCGAACCGAGATATTGATCATATTTTTCACCGGAAGCTGCTGCGCATCTCCCTGCCTGGCGATACCGAAAATGGTGGCATGATACGTTTCAAACTGGCCGAGATAAAAATAGGTTACGCGGTTATTCGGTATGGCGGTTTTGTATTCCTTTGCTACGCCGTTGACTTTGAAACGGATATATAACCCGCTGTCCTTGGGCATGGCATCCCCGCCTTTATCTTTTTTGCAGGCAGAAAACATTCCCATCGCTGAGATTGCCATTATGCTCAATAGCAGACACTTCTTCTTACGCATATTTATACAGGTTTAAACGATTCGCATACTAGTTCAGGACCCGGCCAACAATCTTTTTTTCATTTCGAGATATTCCTGTTCGGAGAGGTGACCGGCTTCTTTGAGCTGTACCAGTTTCTCGAGCTCGGCGATCTTGTCGGGTACCTGGCCAGGCGCGGGTTGCTCACCAGGCGCGGTTGCCGCCCCTATGATGGATACGCCTTTTTTCAGACTATTTAAGCTTTGCCTGAAATCCTGCCCGGGGGCTCTGGATAACAAGGCGGCGCCTGTTATCGCCGCCGAGGCCAGCAGGGTGATCCAGCAGCCGATGCCGATATCCATCCCTATAAATCCTGCGCTGCCGGTTTTTGTGCTGATCATATTCGCTACCGCGCAGAGCGCGGCGACAATTCCGGCTACCAGCACACCCAGCCACTTGTTTTTCTCAAGCGGGGCCGCAAGCTCGCCGGCAAGGCAAAGTACCAGAACGGCGCCAAGGCACAAAAACGCGAGAATACCCGCGCCCCGGAAACCATTGACGCCATGACTAAGCCCTGATCCCAGGAGATTTACGGAAAACGACTGCCAGGGAAGAAAAATGCTGATGAGGCCAATAACAGAGATCACCAGGATTATTTTCCGTTGCGTGTGAATGGCTTTAAAGTTCATGTCAGGCTTATTTACCGTCAAAACTAAAGCGTACCGGCCCGCATCCAAAGGTCAACTTATTATTTGCAGCGGAAATTTGATT
>JBQCFV010000495.1:0-2295 GCA_051958695.1 Chitinophaga sp.
CTTCCCGCCTCGACCAGTTGCTGGACAAGATCAACGAAAAGGGGTATAACAGTCTTACTACCGAAGAAAAGAGCTGGTTGCGGAAGTACAGCGACGAGAAATAGTAACAGCTTCATTACCCGGGAAAAAATTCACTTACAGCGGTATGACGGCAAACCCCGCGCGCTCAAATTGGCTGCGCGCAGGATCATGTTCACTGATAAAAAAAGCTAAGCCCCGGAGAGCCGGGGCCTGATCAGATTGTTTATCAGTAAACGTAAAATCCTATTGTCGTGGCCGAACATAAAGGTCTGCGTCAGGCGGCGTGTTCAGCGCCGGCCTTGTTTGAATGTCCCCTTTCTTCGTAGTGCCCACTTCGCGGAAACCACCGGAGAACATGTAGAACATCCCGTTTTCCACTCCTGCGCCCACATCGAACCGCGGATGTTTTTCCGGGTCGGCGGTGGTGGAGAAACGCGCCTTCGTCAGCTCTATCCAATGGCCGCCGGCGGTGCGCACCCACTGGTTGCCGTAGCGGGCTTTAAAAAGATCGTCGCCGTTGGAGCCGAAATTCTCCACGAAAGAGTACAGGCCGGAAAGATATTTTCCTGCCTTCGGCTTGTCCCAGGTAGCCATGAACTTCCATTCGGACGTGGCGGGATCGAAGAACCATGCGGAATACACCGTATGATCGCCGGAGGGTTTCCCCTGCAGCAGGAATTTATAGGTCGTTTCGGCCTTCCAGTCAAACCGCAGGTAACTCTGGCCGCCGGAACCTTCATTCCCAAAATCGTTCACCGTTACGCCCGCTCCTTTTTTCACCAGCTTCACCCGGTATTCCTCGGGGATCTTCTTCGGATCGTCCGTACTAAAGGCGCTCCATACGGAAAACAGCACACGGCGCTCCACGGGAGAATTGATCTGGATGCCGAAATAACCGCCGCTAAAACCGTTCACCATATAGTAGGCGTGCAATGGCTGCGCGTTCGCCGGCACGGAAATCTCGTTGTAGAACCACTCCACCAGCGTATCCTTTGGAAATGGATAGCTCAGGTGCGTGGCCGGCGCGCTCTTATAGCGGCTGGTATTGGCTTTCACGCCTTCGGCCGCATCGCCTTTCAGCACCAGCGCGCTGATATCGGGCAATTGCCTGCTCTGGCGCCCGGCCGCGGTTATCTTCACAAAATGATAGCCTGTTTTTTTCACGCTGAAACTGCCCACGGGCAATGTTACGGAGCCGTTCGTAGCGGGCACGTCCAGCACTTCCGTCTTTCCTTCCAGCTCCACCTTCAGCTTCACCGGCGCCGCCGATCGGAGGGTGAGCGCCACATCCAGCCTGCCGGTCTTTTCCGTCAGGAACCAGGTTTTCGAATACACGCCTGCGTCCTTCCAGGCGGTGAGGCCGTTGCGGGAAATGTATCCCGTGCCGCGGTCCGCCTTCGGGTACACGTACCCGTTACTGTAGAGGGTCACCACCGTGGAATCGCCTGCGGACAGGCTTTTCGCGCCCGCGGGCAACGCAAACGCCGCCAGCAGCGCCAGGGTGAATAAATTAATGCGATACTTTATCATACAAACCGGA
Source organism: Chitinophaga sp. (assembly GCA_051958695.1). Classification (GTDB taxonomy): domain Bacteria; phylum Bacteroidota; class Bacteroidia; order Chitinophagales; family Chitinophagaceae; genus Chitinophaga. Next base: position 1,562 of record JBQCFV010000495.1, read on the forward strand.
GTATTTATTATACGCTGAAGATACTGCGGCGATCCGATAAAGCGTACCCGGTACGCGTAATAAAAGACGGCATGAAGATAAAATATTCCGGGTCTTTTACCCGGTTTGTCTGTTCACGGTCATTCCCGCCCGGCGATATTCCCCTGGTAGGAGATCGGCTGCTTGTTCCTCGGCGTAACGTGCAGCGTGGCGGAACCGTCCTTCAGCACGTTCAGCACGATCCGGCTCACGCGGGTGGAATGATGCAGCGGGATGGTCACGTTCCAGCCGCCTCTTTTCCTTTCCTTTACTTCATAACCGATATCGCCCGCCTTGAACTGAAAACCCACCGTTTTGTAATCCGTTACCGCCTGGTAGCTGCGGCCCACGTACGGCAGGTTCAGCTGCACGCTGTCCGTATGGATGCGGAACGTATAATTCTCTCCCGCCATCGGCACGTTCTGCCCGCCGGGCGCCATTACCGACTGTACGAAAAATATGAACTGCCTGCTGTCTATCAATTGTTTCACCGCATCGGCGATCAGGGAATCCCGGAAATGTTTCGGGCTTTGCGCGCGGGTTACGGACACTGCGACGAACAGGCACAAGCCTGTCAGCAAGATTTTGGATGTTTTCACCACAAGGTTTTTAGGCTGATAACAAGATAAGTATAAAATCCGGAAAAAGGATTGTACGGGAGTATCGAAAATTAAATCTCTCCGTACATAGCGGGATTCTTCACTGAATATCCCCTG
>JBQCFV010000496.1:0-4330 GCA_051958695.1 Chitinophaga sp.
GCTGTATTATGTGACCACCGGCGGAAGATCCCTGAACGATGCGGTATTCCCCGTGTCCGACACTACGGCGAAGCAGCGTCCTTATTCGCGGAGCCAGGCCACGGATATGGCCTGGGAGCAGGTGCGCAAAACCGCTCCGGAAGGCGCGGGCCTGTCCGTATATTTCGGCGAAGGCCCGCAAGCCCCGTTGAGCGTGACGATCAACCACCGGCCCGGCACTTATTACAAGACGGATACTTATCAATTCGACCAATACACTTTGCAGCCCCTCCAAGGATCGGGCCCTTATTCCGGCAAATATGAAGACTCAGGAGTGGGGGACAAGTTCCGCCGCATGAACTACGACGTGCATACCGGCGCGGTGTGGGGGTTTGCGGGAAAGCTCCTCATGTTCTTTGCCAGCCTGATCTGCGCCAGCCTGCCCGTTACGGGCGTTTACATCTGGTGGGGAAGGCGGAAAAAGAAACCCGTTGCGCAGAAAAAGCTACAGCAGAAAGTGGCGATGGCTTCCTGATCTGGTCTATTCTTTCTTATAGCTCTGCCAGGTATGTAGCCTGACCTGGTCTGCGTGATTTTCCTATTGTTCTGCCAGCGTTGCATCGAAGGGTTGCTTTGTCAGCTATAGCACCAAGCTTTTTTTCCCACCGTTCTACCAGTCAAGGGCCCTGTATCAGGACGAGGACTTCCCGGGTTCTAATCCCGGCATGACAGAATTTCCCCAAAACGCTGTATGTTTAAACCATGAAAACGACAGCGGCTTACTGGCGCGATACACTGCAACTGACCAAACACGTAGAGGGCGGCGCTTTCCGCGAAACTTACCGTGCCGCCGCATCCATTGAGCCGGCAGGTTTTAAAGGCCCGCGCAATGCTTCCACCGGCATTTATTTCCTGCTGGAAGACGGGGATTTTTCCGCGTTTCACCGCATCGCTTCCGATGAAATGTGGCATTTTTACGATGGCACTACCTTGCATATTTACGAGATCACCCCTGAAGGATTGCTGAAAGTGCACCGTTTGGGCCGCGATTACAGCCAGGGAGAGCAATTGCAGCTGGTGATACCGGCGGGCAGCTGGTTCGCTTCCAGCGTGGAGGAAAGCGGCGGTTTCGCCCTGGTGGGATGCACGGTGGCGCCGGGTTTCGACTTTGCAGACTTTGAGCTGGCAAAAAGAAAAGAACTCTCGGATCTTTACCCGCAGCATGCCGGCCTGATTGCTCTGCTGACAAGATCCTAAGCCACAATTCCGTAATTTGTTCTACATTTATACAAAATAAAGCATCCAATGGCAAAAACTGATCTGATGAAGGATCTGGGCCCTATTTCGCAACGCACGATGGCCGATGTAGTGGAGAAGGAGTTGCGCGACTACCTCAAAAAGAAATTGTTTAAACCCGGAGACGCCCTGCCCTCGGAGCTGGAGCTGGCCGACGCGCTCGGCGTAAGCCGCAACGTAGTGCGCGAGGCGCTCAGCCGCCTGCGCATGCTGGGCATGATAGAAACCAAAAAGCGCCGTGGCATGATCCTGTCCACGCCCGACATCCTGGGTTCTTTCGAACGGGTGCTGGACCCTCTCATCATCGACGACAGCACGCTGCAGGACATTTTCGAGCTGCGCCTCACGCTGGAGATGGGACTGGCGGACATCCTCTATCTCCGTAAAAAGAAAAAAGACATCGCCGAGCTGGAAGCCATCGCCAAAGGCCAGGACGCCAGCGGCAAAGGGCAAACATTCCGCATCAACAACGAGATCGCTTTTCACGGCAAGATCTACCAGATGACCGGCAATGAAACGCTCATGCGTTTCCAGAACATGCTGCTGCCGATCTTCGGTTACGTGATCAGCCTCGAGAAAGTGCCGCAGATCGGGAAGGTGTCGCATATCGACCTGGTGAATATCCTGAAGGATGGCACGAAGGAAGAGTTTCGGCAGGGAATGCTGGAGCATTTGAAGCCGCATTTTAACAGGTTGAAGTGAGGGGGAAGGAAGGTGTTAACACCGTCTGCGATTCCGTCTATAATAAAAAAATATCTGAATCAGTGCAGGTGTTAACACCCTCTGTAGAATCTCCTCATCGGCTGTTTCTGAATAAATGCAGGTGTTAACACCTTTGGTAGAATTTCCTCATCAGCTTTTTTCCGAATATGCAGGTGTTAACACCTTTAGTGGAATCTCCTTATCAGCTTGTTTCCGAATAAATGCAGGTATTAACACCGCCAATGACCCATCTATAAAAATAATATTTGAATAAGGGCAGGTGTTAACACCTCTAGCAGCGTTTTCTTTCTCAGTTGTTCCGAATGGATTTAGGTGTTAACACCGTGGAAAGATCGCGCACAAAGAAAGCATCCGAATAAATGCAGGTGTTAACACCTCCAACAAAATCCTCCCGTCAGCTATTTCGAATAAATGCAGGTGTTAACACCGTCGAAAGATCGCTTACAAGAAAAGCATCCGAATAAATACAGGTGTTAACACCTCCAACAAAATCCTTCCCATCAGCTATTTCCGAATAAATGCAGGTGTTAACACCGCTCTTCAAGAAGACGTCACCCGCATTCTAATTACAGGTGTTAACACCATCTTCCGATACTTCCCAACAAAGTCCATCTAATCCCTCCCCTCAACCACCATTTTTTCACCAATTCCAACTTTTTCTTTGAAGTTTGAAATAATTTGCCCTACATTTGATATATGTAGTACATATCTACATTAATCGACCAAGCAATTAATTCCATTACTGTCTAAACAGTGATTCGTTATGAACCTGATCCAATCTATATCTAACTTATGGAGAGCGACGCTTTTCCTCTCCATCCTCCTGCTGCCGCAAATCGCCGGCGCACAATCCACCATTACCGGTAAAGTCACGGACTCCACCGGCAAAGCCATCGAATTTGCCAGCGTACAGGTAAAAGGCACCACCAAAGGCGCTTACACTGCAGCAAACGGCAGCTTCAGCATCGCCGCCCCCGCCGACGCGGTGCTGATCGTTTCCAGCATGGGCTTCGTTTCCCGCGAAGTGCCCGTGAACGGGCAGTCTGTCGTGAATGTTCAGCTCGCCGCTTCCAACCGCACGCTCGAAGACGTGGTGGTAGTAGGTTACATGCAGCAATCCCGCACCAAGGCTTCCGCTTCCATTTCGAAGCTGGACCCTGCGGAGCTGAAAAACACCTCCAACCCGAACCCCGTGCAGGCCATGCAAGGCAAGATCGCGGGCGTGTCGCTGCCCATCTCGTCCGGCCAGCCGGGCGCGGGCGCCAGCAACATTATTATCCGCGGCGGCACCAAGCTGAACGTTTACGGCACCAGCCAGGGCAATTCGGGCGGCGCCGTATCGTCTGTTGACAGGGGCAGCAACATCCTGTTCGTGATCGACGGGGTGTTCCGCAATTCCATGAACGATGTGAACCCCGACAACATCGAATCCATCCAGGTGATGAAAGACGCCGCATCCACCGCCATTTACGGCGCGCGCGGCGCCAACGGCGTGGTGGTGATCAAAACCAGAACGGGCAAATTCGGCTCCAAAATGAACCTCGCCATCAACCACCGCGTTACCTGGGAAACAAAGGCGCGCGATTACAAATATCTCAACGCCACCGATTACCTCCGTCTCGCCCGCACCACCGTACAGAATACGGACGACCGCATCGACAAGAACAACCTGCTCAACAACGGCGGCTTTTCCGCCGGTACGCGCGTATACACGGCCAAAGGCCAGTACGGTAAAAACGTGAACCTCACCGCGCTGTACGACAACATCGTGGCAATCGAAGGGCAGGCTTATGTGGACAATCTCCTCGCCAACGGATGGATGGTGATGGACGATCCCATCAATCCCGGCACAAAGCTGCTGTATGCGGACAACCAGTACCAGGACCTCATCTGGAACACCGGCCTCACCAACAACACGAACATTTCCGTGGACGGCGGCTCCGACAAAGCGAACTACAACATGGCTCTCGGATATACCGACCAGGCGGGCGTTTTCATAGGCACCCGCTATAAACGTTACGACGCATTGGGCAATTTTGGTTTCAAGGCCGCGGAAAATTTCAAAATAGATGCGTCCATTAACTACCAGCATACGCTGCCGAACTACGTGGAGTCCTTTACAAACGAGCTGACCCGCGGCACGCGTCTTACCCCGCTGATCCGTATCATGAAGGACGATGGCAACCCCGCCGTGGGCGAGCTTTATTCCGCCCGCAACCGCCTGCATACGATCAAATACGACGATGCGCGGTCCTCCACGGAACGCCTCGTATCCCGCGTGGCGGGCGACTGGACGATCATAAAAGGGCTTCACTTCCGCCCGGCCGTTTCC
>JBQCFV010000497.1:0-7074 GCA_051958695.1 Chitinophaga sp.
AAATCATACAACGAGCCCGGCGAAAGACCTTCGTTCCTGCTGGTAGCGGACGATGCCATCGGCGGTTTCTTCGCGATCAACGGCGGGAAATTCGGCTTCAACCAGGGCCATATTTTTTACCTCGCGCCCGACAACCTGCAATGGGAAGACCTTGAGATCGATTATACCGACTTCCTGCTGTTCTGCTTCAGCGGCGACATCAAAGGCTTTTATGAAGGGCAGCGCTGGGAAGGCTGGGAAAAGGATGTGGCAAAACTTGGTGCGGACAAGGTGTTCAGCTTTACCCCCGCGCTCTGGCTACGGCCGGAACGCGCAGAAGGTCAGCGCGCCAAAAAGGCCGTGGCGGTGGAAGCGCAGTATAAAACGATGATGGAAATGCGGAAGAAGACAGGATCGGAATGAATTTTCGCAACGTCCCTATTTATACCGAACTTCGTTGTTATGAACGTTACCCGTTATACCTCCACTTACCGCGAAGCTTGCATTGACATATTCAAAAGCAACCAGCCGCAATATTTCGCGGCAGAGGAGCTGCCCGGCTTCCTCGCGTGGCTGGACAACTATACGGATAAGAACCCTTATTTCATGGTAAAAGACGGGAATGAAGCGGTTGCCTGCGGCGGCATCTACCTGGATGAGAACAAGAACGAAGCCGGACTGGCCTGGGGCATGGTGCATGCCCGTCACCATAAAAAAGGCTATGGCAAACAGTTCACTTTATACCGGCTGGCGCTTTTGCAGGAAACCTGGCCCGCGGCCGTTCATCGCATCGAAACCTCGCAGCACACTCAGGGTTTTTACGCCAAAATGGGATTTCGCACGGTTGAGATCGAAGAGAACGGGTTTGCGGACGGGATCGACAAATATGTGATGCAGCTCGGAGGCGAATGAGGAAAGTATTTCACCCCCTACAATAAAACGAGGGTGTATCAAACCATGATACACCCTCGTTTTTGTTCATCGCGATACAGCAAAAAAATTTCAGCCGGTTAGTGCGTGCACTCGTGGAAACCGTCGTTCGCGGGATAGCTGAAAAGGTTCAGCAGTCTCCAGCGCGCTTTATACAACCCGAGGGACGTATTCTTGTACACAAGGTTTCCCGCAATGTCGATGATCTGGTCCGTTCTCCACGATTCGCCGCCCACGCCGGTTGCGCGAGCGAGAATGGTGGGATAGCCCGAAGGGCCGGATGCAACGGACTTCACGGCGCTCTGCGTTTTTTGCAGGGTGAACACGCCGGTTACCACGTTGAATTTATAGATATGCCCCGAGTTCGTCAGCCAAAGGTCCGTGGTGCTGCCGTATACGGGAAACAGGTCGTGGGCGTTGCCTTCGGGCATCGTCCAGGTTTTTTTGAGGGTGAGCGCCGGGCTGTAGCAGCTGTTGTTGTAGGAATACTCGCGGATCTTGTCCTTGCCGGCGGCGTAGAGCCGCTGGCGCGCGTGGTCCCATACTACGTTGTGCACGTCCGGGAATGAAATGGGCCCCGTTTGATCGGATGCATCGTTGATATACGTATCAGTCGTAAAGATCTTCAGGTAGCCGCCGGTGGAAGATGCGGTCACGATGTTGCCATTGGGTAAAAGTTCCGCCGAGTGCGTGTTGCCGCCGGCGTAATCGTACCATATCGCTTTTTTGGTGCTGATCTTTATCAGCGCCACGCCCCCGCCGGACGCGGTGGCGAGGATGTAATTGTTATTGTACACGAGCTTGGCTTCGCTCAGGTTAGAGAACCATGCTTCCGCCGCGGTGTGGATCATGGCGTAAGAAGCGTTGGCTTTCCATTCCCAGGTGATGGCGTTGCCGTTGGCGACGTCTACCATAATGATGCGCGCATTTTTCTGGTCGCAGATGATGATCTCTTTTTTCGTCGCTTCGGCGGATTCAGCGACGGATTTAGTTTCGGGTACTGTAGAAGCGGGCGTTACGGGCTGGCTGTCTCTTTTGCACGACAATGCCATTAACAGCGCGGTAACAACAAATAGTGATCTCATTGGTGGAGTTGTTTAGGGTGTAAATTGATAAAAAGTAGCGGTCTGCTGCATGAACGGGAACGGGATAAATGTAAGTAAATAAAATTGAAACAAAAGGAATATTAACAAACTGTAACCGTATTTGAAACACTTTAAAACTCCAGGATGATAAGTTCCGAAAGTGCATGAAATGGTGATTCCCTGCTGTTTAAGGCTGAAAACAGCTGGGAGGAAGGGCGGGGCTAACGCAAAACCGTGATATTACATATGAAATACATTGAACCGGTGGCCGTCGGGATCGGCGAACACAAAACCATAATAACCTTCCCCGAAAGCCTCCGGTTTGGAAACGATCGTTCCTCCGGCCTGCCGTATTTCCTTTTCCCAATTGTCCGCCTCTTCCCTGCTATCGGCAGAAAGGGTAAAAATAATTTCATTCCCGGCTTTTGTATCGGCAATGGGGCCTTTCATACCAGGTTCTAGCATTTTCTTCAAAAAGAAATGAATGATAAAGTTTTCATCCCCAAAGAAAAAGCTGGTCAGCTGCTCCGACGCGCCGTTATGTTTAAACCCGAGCTGTTTATAGAATTTAGTGGTGCGTTCCAAATCCTCAACGCCAAAATTGGCCCAGATCTTTTTTGTTTTCATAAAGAAAAGATTTTACGTTATTCAAAATAAAAGCCGTCCCTGCCGGAACGGCTTCAATGATATCTTCCACCCTTCCTACTGCTCCAGTACGCGCTTCAGGTTCTGCAGGCTTTCATCAAAGTCCTTGCCGATCATATTTTCCATATTCATGAACAGCAGCATCAGGTTCATCGGGTATTTCATGCGGCTGGCCGCCTTCCAGGTCACTTTGGTAACGCCTTCCCCGGCGGGAACGGTGCTCAGGCTGCTTTGCAGCACGCCTTCAAAAGGTTTGATAAAGATCACTTCATAATCGATCCGTTCATTGTTCACGATCTGCTTTATCCGCTGCGAACCTTTGCCCACGCTTTTATGCTGGCTGTCCCAGTGATAGGTAAAGCCCTCCGTTGCATCGGTGCCGGCAAATTCTTTTTTCATGCCGGGGTCCAGCATCACGTACTTGAAATAATGTTCCTGGTTCTTCAGGTATTTTACATAATCAAATACAACGGCTACCGGTTTGTTGATCAGCACTTCCCGGGAAATGGAATAATCTTTCCGGGAAAACAGGCCGATGATGAGCAGCAGCGCGATAATGCCTGCAATAACCAGCAGGATGGTGATCAGGATATTCATTTGTTATAAATGTTTCCCTGAAAATACGCATTTGCCTTCAGCTGTTCATACCTTTTCCAGAAGTAATACGGCACGCACATGATCGCCAGCATGATCAGCGGGAAAATGATATTGAACGTTTCCCCGCCGGCGAACGACCAGGATGCGAAAGCGCCCAGCATCTGGAATGCGAAGCCGGCATAGGCCCATTCCTTCAGCGTTTTATATTTTGTTTGCAAAATGCCTGCTACGCCGAGCAGCTTCGCCACACCGGAAATGGTCAGGAAATATACCGGGTAGCCCAACATTTGCATCGCGTCTACACCCGCCTGCTGGCGGGTTACGCCGCCGATACCGTCCATGAGGGCGAACAGGGCGAAAATACTGGTGGAGATCCAATAAGCGGTTTTGATGGTTTTCGGATTCATAAGGTAAAAGTTTGTGGTGAAATCGTACTGCAAGTTTAACACGATTTATTTTCTACCCCGATGTGTGATTAAGACAAAAATGGGGTTAAATACGACAGCGCTTATTCTGCCTGCGTATGATCGGTAAAGACGAACATCGCGGCGAGTATCGCGGCCGCTGCGATGGACGCCACGGTGCGTACGCTATGAAGCGCGTTCCATGGTTTTTCGAACGCGGTGCGCCAGCTGCCAAGCTGCTCCGGGGTGGCGCCGTTCAGCTTCAACGCGTCCAGCGTATTGTTCAAAGGCACGTTCCCCGCTACGGTTACGCCAAACACCCCGATGATATATACGACCGCAGCCGCCAGCAGCCACCAGAAACGGGCCTGGTCGCGGCTGTAGTTCAGCCATGCAGCAGCCGGCAGCAGCAGCGCGGCGCCGAGAAAGCTGGCAAAGAACAGCGGGTTCAAAATGGCGCGGTTGATCGACTGCATCGCAGAGAGATACGCCGCGTCGGGCAAACGGCCGAGGCCGGGGTTTACGGATACGGAATAGGCGTAGAAAAGTCCTGCCGCAAGCACGGTGGCCATGGTGGCGAGGAATAGAATGGTGTTGACGATCATGTTGTGGGTTTTAGAGGAATGCATTATTTACTGAGGCAACCGGTTGCCGGATTGCATATAATAGTCAGGCGGACAAATATACCGCGCTTTTCCGACGGTGCGAAGGGGTGCAAAAAAGACATTCCCGGGGGTTGATCGCGACATGCGTTCCCGGTAATTTCGGGGTATGAAACATATATCCATCCTCGTGCCCCTGGGCCACACCAGTGTAGTAAACATCGAAGGGTCGCTGCAGATCCTTTCCGAAGTGAACGGATTCCTGGCCGCTTTGGACCGGCCGCCGCTTTTTACCATAGAGCTGGTGGGGCTTGAAAAAGATAACAGCCAGCGCAACGGCCTCTTCTCCATCCGGCCGGACAAGCTGCTGAGCGAAGTTCCCAAAACCGATCTCATCATTATTCCCGCCATGCATGGCGACCAGTGCGAAGCAATGGAACTGAACAAAGCCTTCATTCCCTGGATAAAAGAACAGTACAACCATGGCGCGGAACTCGCGGCGTTCTGCATCGGCGCGTTCTTTCTCGCCGGCACCGGGCTCATGAAAGGCAAACAATGCGCCACGCACTGGAAATTCGCCAACGAGTTCCGCCATATGTTTCCCGACGTGAACCTCGTGGACGATAAGATCATGACGGAGGAAGACGGCATTTACACCAGCGGCGGCGCTTACTCCTGGCTCAACCTCACCGTTTACCTCATTGAAAAATACGCCGGCCGCGAGGTGGCCATCCTGACGTCGAAAGCGTATATGATAGACATCGACCGCACCAGCCAGAGCCCCTTCATCATGTTCGAAGGCCAGAAAACGCATGAGGACGAGCCCATCAAAAAAGCGCAGGAATACATTGAGCGGAACTTCGAGGAAAAGATCACCGTGAACCAGCTGGCCGCCATGTTCGCGCTCGGCCGCCGCAATCTTGAACGGCGTTTCAAAAAAGCCACCTCGAACACGGTGATCGAATACATCCAGCGGGTAAAGATCGAAGTGGCGAAAAAAGGCTTGGAGACTAGCCGCAAAAGCGTGAACGAGCTGATGTACGACGTAGGGTACAACGACACCAAGGCGTTCCGCACCGTGTTCAAACGCGTAACCGGTCTTTCCCCCATCGAATACCGCAACAAATACAACCGGGAAGCCGTGATGGCGCAGACGGCGTAAATTATGTCGTATTTACCCCTACAATTTGTCGGGAAAGCAACCCGCGCGTTCGGGCAAACGCGGGTACCTTTACAGGAGTAATCAGGCACTGACAGCAGCGGGCCGCACCGGCATGGTGCAACCGCGTCAAATCGAAACGAGCAATGTCCAAACCATATAAACTCCTCCTGTATTCCCTTGGGATCAACGACCGGCAGCTGAACGCGCTCAACCGGCTGGTAGGCAAAGAGCCCGCCGCCATCAAACTGGCATGCATAGAGAACGCGGCAGACGTGATCCCCGAGTCCGGCGGCTGGGTAAAGGCCGTACGCGCGATTTTCAGCCGGAAAGGCTACCAGGTGGAGCCCATCGACCTGCGCCTCTTCCGCAACCGGCGACAGCTGCTGCGCGAGAAACTTTCCGGCAAAGACGTGATCTGGCTCGGCGGCGGCAATACGTTCTATCTCCGCTGGATATTGCGTGACAGCGGCGCGGACGATATTATCCGCACGCTCGTAAGCCAGGGCAAAGTATTTTCAGGCTGGAGCGCGGGCGCCATCGTAGCCGGCCCCACCATCGAATACTTCGATTCCATGGACGACCCGGACGATGCGCCGGAAGTGATCCTTGAAGGACTCAACCTCACCAATATCATCGTGATACCGCATATCGACAACGCCGATTTCATCGACGGCGCGCACCAGGCCAACATGGCCCTGCAGGCCGCAGGCTACTTCACGCTGCCGCTGGGAGATGAAGAAGTGCTGGTGATTTCCGGCGACGATCAGCGGATCATCGAGGAGTAAAACGGCGTCTGCGCAGTGTACACTGCGCAATTCCACCGTTCACACAATGCCCATCCATCACTATCTGGGATTTTTGCGGTAATTTTCCCCTTTCATTCACACGGAAAGGATCTATGACGCAAACCATTCAACTCAGGCCGGTGAACGTGACGCGGTACGTGACGCCGTTGCGCGAAGGCGGCAGCCTGCCTGCCATCGCGGAGGCGGACGACGGTTTTTTATACGTGCTGAAATTCCGCGGCGCGGGCCAGGGCATCAAGGCATTGATAGCGGAGCTGATCGGCGGGGAAATTGCCCGCATCCTCGGCCTGAAAGTGCCCGAGCTGGTTTTTGCCCGGCTGGACGAAGCATTCGGCCGCACCGAACCCGACGAAGAAATACAGGACCTGCTAAAAGCCAGTACAGGATTGAATCTTGGCCTGCATTACCTTTCCGGCGCCATCACCTTCGACCCCACCACCACTTCCGTCGATCCCCTCACCGCCTCGCGCATCGTGTGGCTGGACTGCCTGCTCACCAATGTGGACCGCACCGCCCGCAACACGAACATGCTGCTCTGGAATCGTGAGCTTTGGCTGATCGATCATGGCGCGTCCCTTTATTTCCATCATTCCTGGACCAATTGGGAGGAGCAGTCCGTAAAACCTTTCGTACAGGTGAAAGAGCATGTGCTGCTGCCCTGGGCGGACCAGCTGATGGCCGTGGACGCTGACTTTAAAACAAAACTAACGCCGTCGAATATACGCAGCATCGTATCGCTCATCCCAGACGAGTGGCTGGTAACGCACGGCGAAGAGCCGGAAGCATCGAGGGAGGTGTATTACCGCTTCCTCGTAAACCGTTTACAACATTCGGAGATCTTTTTAAAAGAAGCGCAGCATGCCA